>JANZZQ010000050.1 GCA_026419315.1 Armatimonadota bacterium
ATCCGATCTAATCTACCTAGAACGGTTTGCCGAATGGCTGGCACCACTTTTGCTGGCTTGGCTCTACCCAATAGAAGTCTTGACAAACATCACTGTCCTTTTAGAGTCATTGACGGGTTTGCTTCACGGCAAAATTGAACCGACAGAGCAACACCACCCTCAAAGGCTTAGGCTCATTGTCCAGAGGTTGGGGAAGGTGCTGGGGTTATCGCCAAACCGCTTGGTTCTTTTGGAGTTAGCAGCGACTTTGCACGATTTGGGCAAATTGTTCCTCCCATCCCATATTCTTTCCAAGCCAGGTCAGCTAACGGAGGAGGAACGAGTTCTCATCCAAAAGCATCCCGTTTACAGCGAGCAGTTTTTACGACAGTTGGGGTTGCCGAAGAGCGTTGCCCTTTGGGTTCGCTGGCATCACGAGCGTTACGATGGCAACGGCTACCCAGACCAACGACGTGCCGATGAAATCCCGCTGGAAGCGCAAGTGATTTCCATCGCAGAAACCCTTGACACTTTGCTCTCACCCCGACCATACAAGCCTCCCCTCTCGTTTGATGAAGCCCTGATGATAATCCGTCAAGAGCGGGGCAAGCAATTCTCTCCCGTTGTTGTGGATGCGTTGGAGGAAGTTGCGGGAGAACTGAGGGAGATATTGCAACCTCAAGTTCACAAGACTGAACGTGCCTTCAGCGTAGGTGCATGGTGCATAAGCCCCGCTCGTCGCGAGCAACCACACCGTTAAAGTTGTGGACACAAAGGACAAAGGCGATTTGTCCACAACGGCGGCTGTAGGGCGATAATCTTCCAAGGCAGTTTTCTGTCAACGGTTTACCGTTGACATTTTGCGCGATACATCCTGAAAGCAAAACGGGAAGCGCTTTCGCGTGACCGTCCAAGAAACTCGCATTGCAACTTCCAATGTGTCTTCCCTCCAAAGCCGGTTCAAAAGGCGAGAAACCGCATTGGCTTCCGGCAGCGACATTGCCATCATATCCCAAAACCGTTTCCGAAGCATACTTCAATTCCGTCAACTTGACAGGTTTTTGTGCTGAAAGTCCAAGGTGGGGTGCGTTGCCTGAAACGAAAACAGCTGAGTTCAAGGCGTAACTTCCTCCACCGCCCCTTCCCCCACCACATTCACCGCCGGTTAAGCCCATTGCTTCTGCGTAACTGCTCGTATCGTAGGCGTTTGGTTCCGTTGGGCAGGTTAAGACTCGCTTGTCGCCCAAGAAAGGGTAAATTGCGGAACCAACACTAACAAAACACGGTCGCCCCCAAGCATCTAACGCCTCATAGCCGCTCATCGGGAGGGTGTCGTCCCAATCCTGTGCGTATTGGAGGGTTGCTGCGGCAATTTGCTGGAGGTTGCTCAAGCAAGCAGCTTGTTTCGCTTTTTCCCTGCTTTTCGCTAAGACAGGCAAGAGCAATCCAACGAGCACCGCTGCAATTGCGGTAACGACTAACAGTTCAATGAGTGTGAACCCTTGCCTCATTGCCTTCACCACCTTGAAATTTTGGGGCACGTAAGTGAGGGCTGCAGCAGGAGCCCTTACCAAAGCGAAACCAGGTGTGACAAATTCAACAGCGATGAGGTGAAAGGGAATGGCGAGGGCATTACCCAAGTTCTGTGAAGGTTTCATAATGCCGAGCAACGAGTTTGAACCCGTTTACTTGGAGACTTACCGAAGTGGCCGAATTTGGGAGAAAGTTGAACGAGCCCGGGAGATGCTTCGCGATTGCTGCGTTTGCCCGCGCCAGTGTCATGCCAATCGTTGGGAAAACGAGTTAGGAACATGCGCTGTCGGTCGTTACGCCGAAATCAGCAGTTACGGTCCACATTTGGGCGAGGAAGATTGCTTGAGGGGTTGGCGGGGTAGTGGCACGATTTTTTTCGCTCGCTGTAACTTGCTTTGCGTTTTCTGCCAAAACTTCAGCATAAGCCACACAGCTGTCGAGCGCGAAAAAATGACGGCGGAGAAACTCGCTAACATAATGCTTTACCTCCAAAACATCGGTTGCCACAACATCAACTTCGTCACCCCGTCACATGTAGTCCCGCAAATCGTGGAAGCGCTTCCGATTGCAATTGAACGGGGGCTGAGGATACCTCTCGTTTACAACACTAGCGCTTACGACAGCCTTGATGCCTTGGATTTGATGGATGGACTCGTTGACATTTACATGCCAGACTTCAAGTTTTGGGACGAGCAGAAGTCGAAGCGGTATTTGAGGGTTCCGAATTACCCGGAAGTTGCACGCCAAGCGATAAAAGAAATGCACCGGCAAGTTGGTTTCTTGACATTTGACGAAAACGGAATCGCTTTAAGAGGGGTTCTCGTCCGCCACCTTGTCATGCCCAATTGCTTGGACGATACAAGGGAGATATTGAGATGGCTTGCGACGGAACTCGGACAAGACACCTATGTCAACATCATGGAGCAGTATTACCCAGCCGGATTGGTCAGTCGCGAACGTTACCCGGAAATCAATCGCCGCATTTCCGACGAGGAGTATCAACAGGCAATTGCCTTCGCCCGCGAGTTCGGTTTGTGGAGGTTGGATTACCGTTGGAGGCGCGTTTTGATTTGGTGGTAATGACCCAAAGCAAAACCCAACGGGGGTGAAGCGATGAACAGATTGAAGCGCTTTTCGTGGTTAGCAATACTGACTTGCTTTCTCGCTATCATCGCCTTGGCTCAAGACTGGCAAATTGTTGAAACTCAGACCATTGCCCCCGGCGTTTTCTATCAAGCGTTGAATCGAATCAACCCGCCAACTTGGGCTGGGGTCGTTCGGATCCCCCTGCCGTTGCCCAAGGACCTGGTGATCACCCCGGGTTTGGGCGACGGAAAAAGACTTGCCCGTAGGACCGTTTCCCAAATCGCAAGTTCAATCCAGCAAAGCAAAGGTTACGTCACGGCTGCAATCAATGGCGATTATTTCCCCATGAGCTTTTCCCCATATGCCGGCGACCCGCTTGGAGTCCACATTCAAGATGGCGAGTTAATCAGTTTGCCTTCGCCTAACCGCTCCGCCTTGGTCGGCTTGAGGGATGGTCGCGTGTTGATCACTCGCTTCCAGTTTTCGGCGCGAGTGAAATTTCCCGATGGGACGGAAGCACCGTTGGAAGGACTGAATCAATCACCGCCCCGTGAAGGTCTCTGTCTATTCACACCCGCTTTCGGGAAGACAACTCAAACACCTTCGGGGACGACGGAATTAGTTGCCACCGCCAATTTACCGCTCCGCCCAAACAGCCCACTAATCTTGACAACTCAGCAAATAACTGATGCTGGCAACAGCCAAATTCCGAACGATGGGGTTGTTTTGGTGGCGAGTGGGAGATTCTCCGAGCAGTTGAAGGCGATCGACCCCAACGAAAAGTTGGAGATCAATGTGACCTTGATACCTTTGGACGAAAACTTTGACCCACAAAACATTGCATGGGCAATAGGCGGTGGCCCAAGACTTTTGAGGAAAGGCCGAATTTCCGTAGAGTGCGAACAGGAAGGGTTTTCAACAATTTTCCGCCAAACGAAACACCCCCGAACAGCGGTCGGGTTGAAAGATGAGTCTTTGATTTGGGTCGTTGTGGATGGGCGACAACCAGGTTACAGCGAGGGGATGAGTTTAGATGAGTTGGCGGAATTCCTCCTCAACGCCGGATGTAAGGATGCGCTGAACTTGGATGGCGGAGGTTCTTCCACGCTTTTCGTTCGCGGCGCGGTTGTGAACCGCCCCTCAGATGGGAGAGAGCGCCCAATTGCGAACGCGCTTTTTCTCCTCAACTTGTTCCCGCCTCAACCCTTCGTTCGGCTTTGGGTTTCAACGCCTGCAGAATCCCATTGGCTTTCAAACACTCCCGTCCCTTTCCAAGTCATGGGTGAGGACGCCGTCTACAGACTTTTGCCTCTGGATGCCAACAAAGTTTCCTTGACAACTTCTCCCGAAATTGAAGGTTGGCGGTGGGACGGTCATACCTTGTGGCTACCAGAAATTCAAGGCGAAGAACCATTGCTACTGACCGTCACAGCGACACCCAAAAACGGAAGCGCAAGACCAATAACGGTGACCCTTTGTGTTCACCCCAAACCCTCACTACTGACAATTGTTCCGGAAACCATTTCTGTTCAACCCGGTGCTTCGGTTAAGTTGCAAATTCAAGCCTTCGGGCGCGAACGGGATGGACGACTTGTCCCCCTCAAACTTAACCTGAAAGAGGTTCAGTGGCAAGTTGAAAACGAAATCGGGGAAGTCATCAATGGAACTTTCGTCGCCGCACGCACTAACGAGGTCAGGCAAGGAAGGCTAATTGCAACCTATAGAGGGGTAACAGCAATTGCCAACTTATGCGTTGGGAAAATCCAGTGGCAAACCTTGCACGAATTTGACGATATGAGCGATTTGCAAATCCTCGGTTACCCCGAGACAACGAAGGCGGAGGGGCAAATTGTCACTTACGAGAAGCGAAGCGGTGCAGGTGCATTGATGCTTCGTTACGACTTCTCCAAGGGTTGGAAAACGAGAACTGCTTCCGTCATCTTGAACAAGGTTTTGCCCAACAATTCATGTCGGCTGGCAATTGATGTTTACGGGGACGGAAGCGGTTGTTGGCTAAGGGCTCGGTTAAGGGACGCTGCAGGCAAACCGATTTTCTTGGACTTCGCCAACTCCGTCAACTGGAAAAACGAGTGGAGAGAACTTGAAATCAATCTGCCCTCAGGGTTGACAGAACCCGTCACTTTGGAAACGATTTACCTCGCTGTTATCCGCGACGAACAGAAATGCGTTGGCACAATCCTGCTTGACAACTTGCGCGTCGGCGTCTCCGGGCTTTGACCCTCAAAGGATGCACTACTCTTTGATTCGCCGAGCCTCTGTAGAACCGAAAAGCGGGGAATGAATTTAGCCTTACAGGAAAACCTTAGCTGTTCATCTGCAATCACGGTTACCTACTCCGTTCGCCCCCTTGCGCCTTGACAACTTTTGCCTTCATGCAATGCCTTGGGTTGAACCTGACCGGAAAAGGCGCAAGCCGAGTTTGAATAGGTTCTTCGCATTGACGCACCCGCAGGTTTCCCGATTCGTCCATCCTTCACTGCACCGTTTTAACGTTCCCGTAAAAGCCTTCGGATTTTACGGCTGTTCGCTTCAAACCCACCACCATGCTCGCTTGTTCTCCACAAGCTTTAACGGGTTCCTCGAACCTACCCCTTTGGGTAAATTTGCTGCTGAACTAACAGCCCCAAAAGAAAGACCCGAAGCCCGAACTGGAATCGCTCGTTGATTTGACACCCATTGCGGTAGCACCAAAACATTAGTTTCCGACCATAACGCATCTGCGCCGACAAAGTTGCGATTCAATTCGCTCGTTGGCGTGTTGCCAAGGTCTGCGGCATGTCTTCAAAAGTTGGCGATAAGCGGCTGCCCGATGCCATTGAGCATTGGCGAGGAAACCTTTGCTTTGGAAGCAGGTTCTTGCCCAATTTGAAACTCGGCTTTGCAGGAGTAGCGCCTTCCAAACCGAGAACTCGGTTCATTGGGGAAAAAAGTTCCTACGCTAAACTTAACCTCGAGTTTGAGATGCTGTCAATCGTTCCAGCAACTGTTCCAGAGAGTTTGGTTGAATGTCAACGCGAACTGCCCTCAAGTAACCTTGACCGTCGCGGGTTCTTTGCGACAGCAGCATTGCCCTTTGAGTAAGCAACCTGGCGACACGAGCCAACAGGACGTTGTGGGGGATGCCGATCCTTTGACGCATCGTTTGAGCGTTCTTCAAGATTCTCAACGCCAAATCTTTGGCGCGACCTTCAACGTTCGGCTCGTGAGAAATTCCCGACATCACTTCCCGCTCAACTGCGTCTTGAACCGCTTGCAAAGCGGAGATTGCTTCAATATCTGTCAAGTCCGGATGCTCTGAGGCGAAAGTGGAAATGGCTTCTTCAATTGCGAATGCGGTCAACCTTTGCTCTATTTCCGCTCGTTCCGCCCCTCTTTGCGCCCATTCCGCCTCTTTTTGAGCCATCTCCAAAGCCTTCGCTTGCCTGAGGTAAGGGCAAGAGGATGGGCAATTGAGTTTTTTCAGCCGATGGCTTCCGCAGCAAATTGGGCAGATGACATTGTAAACGACAGGGCAAAACCTCTTCCCTTTCCGCTGGCGACAAAGAACACAGATAGCCAAACGAGTTACCCCCTTTCTGAAAAATTTGGCTTCGCAGCAATCCCTTTTTCGCGATGGTGAGTTGAAAGGTGGACACGGTTTTGAACCGCACCGACCCAATTCACGCGCCCGCAAAATCCCTTCGCGCGAAGGAGCCGGTAAGTGAAACTCCGCCCTGAACGCGTCACTCACAGCTTTCGGGTGGAAACCTCACTCGCTTCCTGCGAGCTTTTGCTTCCTCGCCCTCATCGCCCTTTCAATCTCCAAGCCTACGACGATTGCGGAAGTGTTTAACATCCCAGACATTCTCTGGCACAGCCTCTCCAACTCCTTTGTCACTTCATCGTGACTTTGGGGGTGAGAGGCGAGAAATTCATCAACGAACTCGGCAATTTTTCCGGCCCAATCCAGAAGGAACTTCGCTTTCACAAAGTCATATTGTCGGTGGGGCAAATGAGCATGAGCATGAGCGATTTGATTGGTAAGCCACATCCAATCGCGATGTTCCTTCACCTGTCGGATAGTCGCTTCTGTGACTTGGGCGGCGAGTTTCTTTTGGTATTCCTGTCTTGCCTTGTACCGCTTCCAGTCATCTTCCGTTGTTCCCGGGATAACGATGACGCTCATCTCCTTTCCTGTCAATTCCAGAAGGATCTCGCGAATTAGCGCCGTCATTGTCTGGGTTTCAAGGTAAGAGCGTAAAGGCTCATCCTCTTCGGACAAACCGAGGACTAAAGTTGTTTCCTCCAAAGTGATCGGAACTGCCGCCTCAACGCTCCTCCAAGCATCAGGAGAAAACGCCATTCGCTTGCGGATGATTGGCTTCATTTGTTGCCAAAGTTCGGCAGCCAACTGCATACTCATCACCCCTTTAAAAGGGTGTTTGCTGCCGAGCCAACTTTTCAAGTTCCCCACCGCCAGCTGGCTTCCAAGCGGGCGGGGGCTTTTATCTCACCCTCGCAGAACCAACGTTTGTCTTCCGTAACCTGAACGGTCACGAAATCCCTGTCATCTCTTTCGCTTTCGCTCAGCCTCACCAATCGGTTGCCGTGGACAGCGAACACTGGCTCTTCAGGAGGCAAAAGCGCTTTCAAAGAACAAATGAATTCCGCTCCAGCCAAAGAGGGTTGTATCGTTTCCAACGGACGCAGCGATAAGGAGAAATGTTCGGGCGGATACGAAGGGTTGACAATCACTACAACGGGGCGACCAATTTGTTTTTCCAGCAACTCCATGCTTTCCTCTTCCAACACCAACCAGCTTGCCACCTCGGGGTTAGCCATGACAACAATTTCTCCTTCTTCACTGGGTGATAGCGTTGCAGCGAAGGAACGGATTTTCCTGCGCAGTTCGATGCTCAAAGTGAGGTTCGTCTTCACCCTACCTCGCCCTTGACAATGGGGGCAAGGCTTCGTCATCACGCGCCACAAACTTTCACCTCGCCTGTGGCGGGTGATTTCAACCAAGCCCAAAGGGGTTAGGTCAACGATTTTTGTCGGTGTCCGATCGCGACGGACATATTGTTCGAACATGCTTAAAAGTTTGTTCCGGTCGCGAGACCTAAGGACATCGATTAGGTCAACGAGGACGATGCCGCTTAGGTCCCTCAACCTCATCTGCCTGGCTACTTCCTCAATTGCCTCTTGGTTCGTCTGCATTATTGTTTGCGCGGCGTTTTTGCTGCCTGTGTATTTACCGGTGTTGACGTCAATTATCGTCGCCGCTTCCGTTTCCTCAATGACCAAGTAACCACCGCTGGGTAGAGGGGTAACCGTCTCGAAAAGTGACCTCAGCTGCGGTTCAACATTGTAGTGCTCAAAGAGGGGTGAACGCCCGCGGTAAACCTCTATCCTGTCGGCTAATTCGGGGCGCAACTCTTTCGCGAGGTTCCTCAATTGCTCCGCTTCCTCTTCTCCGTCAACGATTATGCGTTGAGTGTTGGGAGGGGCAATGTCCCACAACAAATCGGCGAAAATTGATGGGCGGCTGAACAGCAATGAAGGAGCAGGCGCGGTTGCAA
>JANZZQ010000051.1 GCA_026419315.1 Armatimonadota bacterium
CAATGTAGCCATCAACTACGGAGGGCGAAACGAGTTAGTTCGGGCAATTCGGTCTATTGTCCGAAAGGTTATGGAGGGGCAGTTGAAACCCGAGGAGATTGACGAAGAGGTCGTTAACGCCCATTTGGACACCAACGGTTTGCCCGACCCTGATTTGCTGATTCGGACAGGAAACGAATGTCGCGTAAGCAACTTCTTGCTCTGGCAAATCGCTTACACCGAACTGTATGTGACACCGACCCTTTGGCCTGATTTTAACAAGAAGGAGTTTCTAATCGCCTTGCTCGATTACCAACAAAGGGAGCGCCGCTTCGGAGGGGTTTCCCATGTCACAGCAAGATAAAGGGCTGACCGAACTGATTTTTTTGGCTGGGTTGGTCATATTGCCCCTTGACAATATTTTCTGGGGAGCGGGACTCCCTGCGCTCGTCATCGCAAGCGCTCTGGCCTACGGCATCGCTTGGGAGTTGCCGAGATTGCTGTTTAAGCGGGGTAACGCTTTAGACCAATTGTCTGCTTCCTTGGCTCTAACTTTGGTTCTCGCTTGCTTCTACTTGGGCAAAAGTGACCGAGCGGTCGCTCAAATCATTGAGCAGCAAGGTCAATCAGTCGCTTTCAACTCCCCAATGTGGCTTGTCAATGACGGGGTTCTCTTAGCCTTGACAGTAGCGGTGATGATGGTTTTGCTGGCGTTGACAACTTTCGTCCTACACATTTTCCAACCGTCGGAGCAAAAGCCCGAAGAACCTTTGCCCCAACGGATAACAGGTCTTGTGCTTCAAGCTATCCTTGCTTCCTTGATCGGCACAATGGTTGGTTTGGGAGGAGGAGCATGGGCTGTTTTGGTTGGCAACAACGGATTGACTTTCGGTTTGGTTACTTGGTTGACAATGTGGGCAACAGCGAGGGGAAGTATCGTCGCACGCAACTTGCCTGCAGGTAGATGGGGTATAGGTTTTGCAGTGGCGATGGTCCTGGCGGGTTTGGTTGGCGGTTTAACTCGCTCCCCTGTCACTGCAGCATTAGCGGGGTTTTTAGGCTTGACAGTAATCATTGCCCACTTCGTTGCAATCTCTTTCCTCTCCTACCTAAGATCCGACTCGGAGCGAAAGGACGAACAAGCGTTAGAATTAGTGAACCAGAGACCAAAGGATGCGCCTTTTCATGTGCCCTGGGTTGGCTTTTACACTTTGCGATTTGCGGGTTTAGTGGTTGCTTTCTTTGTTGTGGGGGCAGGGTGGCTCTGGGGTCTTCGGTAACCACAATCACCTCTAAGCTGTGAGGCGATGGAATTATGCTCGGAGAGAAGATACTGTTCATGTTGTCCGCCCTTATAGGACTGGGCATCTTGATTTTGATCCACGAATTCGGTCACTTTTGGGTCGCCCGGAAATTGAAGTTCAATGTGCAGGAGTTCTCAATCGGTTTTGGACCGAAGTTGTTCGGCTGGCAAGGCAAGGACGGAGTTGCCTACCGCCTAAGGCTTTTCTTCCTCTTCGGAGGGTTCGTAAGGATTCAGGAAATTGAGGACGACCTGTTGCAGCAACCGGAAAGTCCATATGCCAGACCTGCGAGGGAGATTTTCCGACGCATCGCGGTCATCGCTGCGGGCCCAGTTTCGAACATGTTGGTCGCTGTCTTGCTGCTTTTCGTATACAGTTTGTGGTGGGCAGGTTTTAGGACAACAACGGAAATCGCCGCTGTAAGTGAGGGCAGCCCAGCCGAAAAAGCGGGGCTGCAACCCGGTGACCAAATAGTTGGGTTCGCTTACTTGCGGCTACAACTACCTTACTCACCGAACTTTAACCGCGAACTTCGCTGTTACATTTACAATCACCCCGGTCAACCCATTCGGCTGCTCGTCCGGCGCGATCTCCGCGAGTTTCCCGTCACCGTTGTCCCAAACCGCAAGGAAGGTTTCCGGATAGTTCACACCCCACATCCTCAGGCTCGCGGCATTCAAAGGTGGTTGCAACGGATTTTCGGCCGGTTGGAAAAAGAGGAATTTGGCCTCATAGGTGTCGCCTTCAAGACCGAGCCAATTCCAGCAATGCCTTGGCAGGAAAGGCTTAAGGAAGCGATTCCGCTAACTTGGGAGAACTTGGTTGATACTTGGCAGAGGGTAACTTTGCCTTTCACCCAGCCCATCTTGCTTCGCGAAGTCTCCGGACCAATTCGCATCGTCTACGAAGTCGTAGTTCACCGTTGGTTGGGCATGATGGAGCAGGTAAGGGTCTTCGCACTGATCAGTTTCGCCCTCGCTTTCCTCAACCTTTTCCCCTTCCCGATTTTAGATGGCGGACGAATATTGTTCCTACTGATTGAGTTCATCAGTCGACGCCGAATTTACAACTTGGAGGTCAAAGCTAACTATGTTGGGCTGGCGCTCCTTTTAGCCCTCGTCCTTTTCGTTACCCTCAAAGATTTGCATTTCGTTTTGATGCGCGGTCAACAGTGAACTGAAAAGAGGCTGTTCGCCTACAGCACGAGCCCGTAATTAGCCGATAAGCGAAAGCAGAGCGAAGTTTTAATAACGCGCTCGTCCCCTGAGATCAAGCCTACTTGACGGTTATGACCACTTGCTCTTGCTTGGGCAGGTTAACTGCCGATGCCGCTGAAATGATTGCAGAAATCGCACCGAATCCCGAAGCAACCCTGTTCCCCAAAACATCGCGGGGCAGTCGGACCCCTGTTCGTTGCAAGAAGGCGTGTAACGCTGTTAAGGTTTGTGGGTTGCGGCGAAGAGTCGCCACAAGCAAAGTTCCTGCCCGCTTCCAATCACCTTCGCGCAAAGCCTGCCCGACTGGGAGCAAAGTTTGCAAGTAAGGCATCAAATCGTCCACAGCGACTTCAATTTCTGGCGATATTGCGACGCCAGAGACAACCCTGCTGACACAATCGGCAACGAGGAAAGCATCCGCTTTCGGCGTCCTTCGGAAAGTAACGATTATGCGGGATTTTGAAGTCAACGCAACCCAACCGAGATAGCGCTGTCCCTTCGGCCCGAGCACAAAAGAAGTTGGAAGCGAAACTTTGCCCTCGTCCAGACCAACAACCTTGACATTCACTTCATACCAAGTCGCTGTTTTGTTAGCAACCGTCAAAGCTCCGAGAAAGGTGTCCTCGGAGAAGGCAACTTCTTGCCACTGGATTTCCGCCAACACCGTTTTTGCCGGTTCAACAACTACCCTCCGGTCCGTCCAGTTGACAACCAACACGAATTGGGTTTCCGTCACGCCAGAAATCGAAATCTCTGCTTCAGTTTGCTTCACTTGCCTTGGCAGCATAAGGCGCTCAATTTGGAGTGCTGGGCTGGCAGACTTGAAAAGCGTTTTGCTCGCAGGAATTTCAGATATCAAAGAAACGGACAAGTCAGCATCGCCGTTCAAAGGGATGAGGGTCACAATTGCTCGCCGACCAGAAGGGATGGTCAAGTGAAACTTCAAATTTTCGCCTGCGGCGACTTTGCCCAAAAACGGTTTGTCAGATTTCAAGGTTGGCAAATCGCTAAGCGCCATCAAAGTTGCCACGAGCATCCACAACATCGCTTTGCTACCTCCCTGACAATTTTTCCGCACTTTGGTTTCGCCGGCGTCTAATGTGTTGGCGTTTTGAGTAGCCAACTAAACATCGCTGTGTTATTATGGGGCAAGCAGGTAGCGGTGAGGTCTTGAGGAAAGTCGGGTAAATGGGCAATAGTGACCCCATTGCGAAGAAGGGTGATGCTTGATGCGCTTTGTTCGAATGTTGACATTGATTTTGACTTTGGGGTTAATTACCTTTTGCCTTGGACAAGTCACTTTGCCTCAACCGAAAAAGGCTTGGACAGTTATGGTCTATCAAGCAGGCGACAACGACCTTGAGGATGCGCTCATAAAGGACCTCAACGAGATGGAGAGAGTAGGCAGCGGGGCAACTATCAATATCGTCGTCCAACTTGACAGGTCACCTCGCTACGATACAAGCAACGACAATTGGACGACGACCCGCCGATACTATGTCACCCGCGACCCTGAGGAGAGTTTTCCGCCCGACACTTCAACCCGACCAAACCACACAATCCGAAGTTACCTGATTGCCGACCTGGGCAAGAAGAACATGGGTGACCCAAATGTTTTGCGAGACTTTCTGATTTGGGGCATCCAAAACTTCCCCGCTGACCGATACTTCGTCATCCTCTCCGACCATGGTGCCGGCGTTAGACCTTTTCGTGGCTTTTCCTTGCTCCCTTTCAGGGGCATGATGTTCACTGACACGCTGAACGACTACCTTAGCGAAGATGAGACCAAACAAGCATTTGCTTCAGCGGTTCAAGTTCTGGGCCGCCCCTTTGACATCGTTGGGCTGGACGCCAGCGAGATGAGCGAAATTGAAATCGCCTACCAACTGCGCAATGCTTGCTCCTACCTCATCGCCTCCCAACTTTCCGAGCCGAACGACGGCTACCCCTATGACCGCATTCTCTGGGAGCTCCACAAAGCACCGAGCATAGACACGGAAGAGTTTCTCAGAAGGTTTGTCCAGCATTACATTGAAAGTTATCGCCCCGGGCAACCGACCAATGGAGCGGGCAGTGCGGTCACAATTGCCGTTTACAACCAAAGCGTTGTGCCGGCCTATGTCCAGCGAGTTGACTCTTTGGCTCAAACTTTATTGCGAAAAGTTAGCAAGTTTGGGGCACTCTTTTTGTCCCTCCGCCGGCAAACTCAAACTTTCAGCGAAACAATTTACCGAGACCTCTACCACTACTGCCAACTTCTGGTGCGAAACATTGACGACTCGGAAGTCCGACAAGCGGCGCAGTCGGTAATGGATTTGCACGGTCCAGGAACAAACAAAGCGCTCCTCTACGAGGCTCACGCAAGCGGTTACGACCTGGATGTGAGCAACGCTCACGGCATCTCAATCTATTTCCCTGAACCAAGTCAGTTTGATGAGCGGTATTTGAATGCCAACGATTTTGCCAGAACGACAAAGTGGGGGACTTTCCTGCAATCCCTGCAGTCGGATTCATTCCCTCCCAAGGTGAAGTTGGTTTTCCCTCCCGAAGGTCAATCCGTTCCGATCGCCCGTCCCGTTCTTTTGCTTAAAGTTGAGGACGAAGGCGCTGCAGGCTTGGATTCAAATGCGGTTATACGCGTGTTCGTGAACGGGGTAGTGTTGACAGATTTTAAGTTCGACGAGACAACTGGTCGGCTGAAAATCGTCCCAGCACAGCCTTTGGGGGATGGCATCCACTCGCTCTCCGTTACCGTCGTTGACAAAGCTGAAAACAGGGCAACTTACACATTTGCGTTCCAAGTCAAATTGCCCGTCGTTCCCGCCGGGGTGAGAACTTTCAGCATCCCGCTGTGGTTGTCAAGTGCGGGGCAAAGACAAACTTGGCAAAGTTTCCCTGAAAAGGTTGCTCGGTGGATTGGGACGTGGGCAGTTTTCAATCGAGACGGAACGGGCAACCAACAAGCCTCTTTCTACCCGATAAACTCCGGCGTTGCAACTCCACCTGCAGGTTTGGGGTATTTTGCTCGCTTTGACCGAGAAGTGAAGCTTGACGGAGATGGTCAACCCTTAGACCCAGATTATCCATACTCGGTGACTTTACAAAACGGCTGGAACTTGATCGCGAACCCGTTCCCTGCCCCAATCCTTTGGAATTCGGCACAAATTCAAGTTGGCAACCAAACATATCCCCTGCCGACAGCAATTGCGAACGGCTTTGTCTTGTCCCCGTTGATTGGCTATGTTCCAAACCCAACCAATCCCTTCAGGTTCGGAAGCTACTTAGTGCTGACCGGAACACAGGTTCTGATGCAACCGTTTGAGGCCTACTGGGTTCTGATTGACACTCAAGGCAAAACCGTTAGGTTAGTTCTGCCTCCTCCCGTTAGCATTAACAGTCCGAGCAAGCTATCGTCGGTTAAAAAACTCTGGTCAGTTCGGCTCCAAGTTTTGACAGGAGAACGCAGCTTCGCCGCTGGAAGCGAGTTGCTTGAATTCGGGGTAGCAAGCAACGCTAAGGTCGGGCAAGATATGGGCGATGTCCCAATGCCACCTATGCCCGCGGACGCCTCAGTGAGGGCGTTTTTCGTAGCCGAAAATTGGCGAAAGAAGTCGCCTGAAATCTTGGCTGTAGATATGAGACCTTCAAGCGAAAAGATAACTTGGGACATAGTTGTCGAAACGGATAACCCGAACGGTCAGGAGTTGACATTAGTGTGGAGCGAATTACACGAAGTCCCATCTTCCGTGAGGCTTTGGCTCGCTGACGCCGAAACAGGTCAAGTCGTTTCGCTCCGTTCAACGAGTGCTTACCGCTTCAGAATGAACACTCACCAACGGCGGTTGAGGATAATTGCAGAAATCTCGTATTCACCGTTGAGGTTAGTGGGAGTGCGCTCATTGCCAGTGCGCGGCAACAGGGGCGTAATTATCCAAGGAACTTTGACGGCACCAGCGAACTTAACAGTGACTATCCGCTCCCTCACAGGGAGGGTTTTAAAGGTGGTAGCAAAAGAACAACCGATGTCGTCGGGGCGATGGCAAATCTTGTGGGACGGAAGAAGTCAAGATGGACTGTCTTTGCCCCCTGGAACTTACATTTGCGAAGTGATGGCAAAAGATGAAACGGGACGACAAGCCCGAAGCATAGCCCCCCTGACGATCGGCCCGTAAATTTGTAAACCATTGCAAGTTTTGCGGAAGGGGGAGTTAAAAGTGCCGAATTTGCTTGTCAGGTGGGTTCACCTTTCAGTTGACGGCAGAACTTGCCCAAGATGCTCGGAAACCGGAAAGGAGTTGGAAAAGGCCGTTGAAACTTTGGGAAAAACCCTTTCACCGTTAGGCATCAAGGTCGTTTTTGAAGAAGTTGAGATCGCCCGTAAGGAGTTTGACCGCAACCCTTTAAGGTCAAACGAAATTTGGCTTAACGGGAAACTTCTGGAAGAATGGCTTGGCGGTAGGAAAACTCAAACGCCTTGCTGTGATGTCTGCGGCGACGAAGAATGTCGGGCAGTGGAGATTGAAGGGCAACTGCACGAAGTTGTGACTGCAGACCTAATTGTCAAGGCTGGCTTAGTTGCCGCCTCCGAGATGGTTAACGCCGGCAAAAGTTGTTGCTCAGGACAAACTTACTGTTGCGGTTGAAAGCGGAGGAAGTTGAAGGGGATAAGAAGGCAGGGATTTTTGGGATGGGGGCAATTGTTGCAACGGGTTGATGGCTTTGTGAACCAAACGAACTCCGAGGTGCACCAACAGAGAAATCCCTTCGAAGGTATTCCCGAATTTGCCCCTAAAACCGACACTGCTTCACTGAGGATGGGAAACGGACAATCCTCTTGTCAGGCTTCCGCACACGGGCGAATTGCGAGATGGCTTCTAACCACGAAAGCGACATTGAGGCAGCATGACGTAATGCGGAATGCGAAGTGATGAGTGCGAAGTTGTCGCCCGATCCTGCTTTCAGCGTTCCGCATCTTGTGTAGTTGTTGACGGCACTTATCTTCGCCATGCTTTGCTAATAACCTTCGCCCGAGAGATTTTCACCACGAGGTGACGGCTATGTGGCTGAGCAATGCAGTAATGGTTGCAGTCACTGCCTTCCTATTTGGACTTGCGGTTTGGAGGGCAAAAGGAATTCCTTTTGAAGCGTTAAAAGAGAGCGGAAAAACTTTCTTGACAATGTTACCTATCATCATCTGCGCTTTCGTGTGCGAGGGATTGATAAAAACCATCGTCCCGCCATCATGGATTCAAAAGTGGCTCGCAGTTGAATCGGGATGGAGAGGCATTGCCATCGGCTGCATCGCCGGCGCGTTGACGCTCGACCAATGGTCGGCCTATCTGCATGAACTGGGTTTCGAGGACATTCGCATCACCGATCAGCGACATGACTTGAATGCCTATGCCACTGTCTCTTATACACATCT
>JANZZQ010000004.1 GCA_026419315.1 Armatimonadota bacterium
CCTCGGGTCATCGCGCATGTAGGCAGCGAGGACATATGAAGCGATGGAGGCAAATTCAATTGCGAGGAAGAGGGTTATCAACTCAATTGCCGAAGCCATAAAGCAAAGGGCGACAACAGCGAAAACAAAGATGCCATAAAATTCAGCCCGAGCGAACCCAATCCGTCGCTCCGCGTAGTCAACAGTCACCAAGGCAACGAGAAGCGCCCCAACGAGGATTGTGAATTTGAAAAAGACCGCTAACCTGTCAGCGGCAAAGGCTGAAGTCAGCCAAACAACGACCCTTTGTGATGACTCAATTTCAGCGCCGGGCATCGGCAACTTGTTGATCTGCCAACCAAGCAGAACCAGTGCACCCAGAAACGAAAGAATTGTCAATGTTCCGAAGTTTCGCTTCGGCAAGCGCGGGAAAACCATGTCAAGGGTGAAAATGAGGAAGCCGCAGAGCGTCAGCCACAACTCAGGTGCCATCTTCTCCCACAAAACTTGCCAAACTGTCACCCACTATCACTCCTTGTCTTAGTTTCTTTGGGTTCATTGCGGTTAGCGATCACGAGACCGCACCCTCTCAAAGGGTGCTTTGTGATATGCCGAATTTACGCCAAATTTTGGCTCAATTTCAGTTTGGCAGTAACTTAACCCTTTAGGCAAACGACGCCGTTGAAATTTCAAGCGAGCGTTTCTTTCGTTGATGGCACTTGTTCGGTGATGCGCGGGGCGATAGCGACTGCTTGTCTTAGGGCAACTGCAAGCGCTTTGAAAGCAGCTTCAAGGATGTGATGTTTGTTTTCGCCCGAAAAGACCTTCAGGTGCAGGGTGATACGGGCATTGGTTGCCAGTGCATGTAAGAATTCAGCGGCTAACTCAACATCAAAATTTCCGACTTTACCCTCTCTCGGAAGTTCGATGAAAGCGTTTCCGCGACCGCTCAAGTCAACCGAGCAAAGCACCAATGCTTCGTCCATCGGCACGACAGCGTATCCAAACCTTTGGACGCCTTTGCGCTCCCCCAACGCTTTGTCAATGGCTTGACCAAGCACGATGCCTGTATCTTCAACGGTGTGGTGGTCGTCAATGTGAGTATCGCCGCGAGCCCAAACTGTTGCATCAAACCAAGCGTGCCTGAGGAATGTGTTGAGCATGTGGTCAAAGAAACCGACGCCCGTGTCGACTTGGACTTTCCCTGTGCCATCAAGGTTCAAGTTGACTTTGACTTTTGTCTCTGCAGTTTGCCTTTCAACTTCTGCCTTCCGAGCCATTTCAATCACCGCTCCAATTTTAGCAAACTCTATGCTGAGCGAAGAGTTTCGGGGCGAAGATAAGAGGGCTAAACTTTGCAGGGCACAAAATTCCGTTTGGGAAGGAGTGGAAAACGATGGCTGAAGTTTCAACCATAGCGGGTGAAAGGCAAGATCGCTCCTGGTGGGTGAAGCTTGGAAGCACCAGAATTATCGTCCCGAGACTATCCTTTGGCACCGGCACCTACGGGTGGGGAGGTTCGTCGGCTCAAACTCGGCTGGGTTTTCGCGAGTGCGTCCGTTTGCTATTGACGGCTTACGAGCACGGCATAACCTGGATTGACAGCGCTGACCAATACGGTTCACACCCCCATGTTCGCGAAGTCCTGAAAAGCCTTGACAGGGAAAAAGTCATCGTCACGACGAAGTTGACAGCGCGAAGCGGGGAACAGGCAAGGCAAGATATCCAGCGCTTTTTGAAGGAACTTGACACCGACTACATTGACATAGTGCTGATGCATTGCGTTGTTGACTCCAATTGGGCGGTAACGATGAGACCTGTGATGGACGCAATGAATGAAGCGAAAGAACGAGGGATTGTGAGAGCGGTTGGTGTGTCCTGCCACAGTATTTCTGCATTGAAAACTGCAGCAACTCACCCTTGGGTTGATGTGATTTTGGCGCGCCTGAATTACGACGGCATGAATATGGACGGCAAACTCAACGAGGTTTTGCTGGTTTTGGAAACCGCAATTCGCAACGGCAAAGGCGTTTACGCCATGAAGGTTTTCGGTCAAGGCGGGCTGAGAAGGGACCCTGAAAGGGCAATCCGTTTCGTATTCGAATCGGGAATCCCAGCCGCTACCATCGGCATGGTGAGCGAAGCCGAAGTGAAGCAGAATGTGGCAATTGCCAGAAAACTGTTTCCGGAAGGCTAACAGATTTACTGCCACAAATTCCCCGTTGACAAAAAGTAGATCAGCCGGGCGAGCAGGTAAACCGCGATCAAGCCGAGAAAGGCTTTGGAGCGGGGGAAACCGAAACTTCGTCGTAATGAGGCAAAGATGTGAACAAATGTCGCCACGCCTGTTAAGAACCACAATGCCCCACGCCATAAAATTGCCCACAGCAAGTTCTCAGCAATGGGGTAGCCCTGAACCAAGTCAAGCAACGCAATAACCAAATCTGAGCGCCAATTTGGCAACCAAAGCCAACACGAAATGCTAAGTGCCTGTAGAAGCCTCCAAAATAGCAGCCAGCCTGCAACCGAACCGATTTGCCACAATTGAGAAGTTGAAAGTGAGCGATTGAAACCCCAAACTGTCAGGCTCAAAGCCAACCACAGGGAAAGCCAAGCCAAAAGGCTTTGCAAAGTCGTTCGGGGAAAATCCGGTTTGGGGCGATAAATTTTCGCTTGATATCCGAGCCTCCTTTGAACCGCTAAAGGGAGCAACTGAGTTGGGTTAGGGTTGACAACTTTTCCGGTCTCGCCATCGTAGAAAAGAACTCGCACAGCCGCTTGACGGGATGTGAACGGCGATGCGAGTTCAACTCTCGCCAAAGCGGAGATGATCCCCGTTGCGAGAACAATAACCGCAGCGATGCCCAAGTTGAGAGCGATGGATTTGCGGAAATCTTTACGGTCCTCGCGAACAGTCCGGATTTGAACCTTCACTCGCTTTGACCTCCTTCTATCCCCTTCAGCGAAGGCGGCGAAGGGCGTTGTATTTGCTGTTGCTGGAGCTTTCGGGCGGTATTGTAGGCATCAAGGATGCTCCATGTCCAAGTGCAGAAAGCGAGCAACCCGGCAAGCAAAAGCAACAAGATTTCACCGGTGCTTGCTTTTTCCAGTTGCTGCTGAATCTGACTGGGAGTTGGCATTATGGTTGCGCTTCGGATTTGATGGTAGAACTGCAGAAAATACCCAAGCGAAACCAAAGTGACAACGCACATGGCGATGCCTTTGAACCACTGTTCGTTGTAAACTTGTCCAGCACCCGGTAGAATCGCTGAAAGGATCACGGCAACGTTGGGGTTTTTGGGGAGGAAAGGAACTTCCTCGGGGACAGTTGGGGGATTAACTTCAAGCAAAGTTAGTGCGAACTTCTCCTCGGCGGAATGGCGACTTGAGTCCAGTTCCCGAGCCTTCTTGTAGCACTCAAGGGCAGCTGACAAGTCCCCAACTGATTTGTACACATCGCCCAGCAACTCGTGTATTTCGGCTCTCTCCGGTGCTTTTTGAAGTGCCTGTTCAAGCAACCTTCTGGCTGCCAAAAAATTGCCCTTAGCTCGTTCCGCATTCGCTTGGGTTAAAAGGCGTTCAACCTCGTCATCCAAGAGCATCCCATTATCCCCCCTGATGACCGATGGGTTGTTCCATCGCTTGTCGGATGGCAGCCGTTTCTTCCTCGGACAGGCGGTGAGGCGAGTTGCCTTGAATTACTGGTTTTGCGTAGCAGCGCGATTCTGTGCGCCCAAACAACGAAGTGATGACAACTCCGTTCCCTTGATTGTCCAACAGGGCAACGGAAAAACTTTGCTGACCGGCAACGTCCTCAAAAGCGTCGAAGCGAACCAAGCCGACCCGTTGCAAGCAGCCCTGCAAAAGCGAGTGCAACTTTTCCACACGTGTTTCCACTGATGCCAAAAGAGTTCTGTTTTCCTCTTGCTTGATAAGCAGCTGTTCCAACAGCTGGTCCAAGGAACGTTTTGAACCCTCCGGGACCAGCCGGTTCAATAACCTCATTAGGCGGTTCAATTTGAGCGAAAGGGCTAAGACCCAAATTGTCAAGAAAAAGACCACAGCAGCGCAACCGAGAACAAGTGGCATTTGCCAATTCTGCAACTCCATCATTTCGTCCCCTTTCCGTAAGGTTTCGCACCGTAAAATTTTTGGCGCATGAACAGGTCAAAAAGCAAGATGGCAAACTTCAAATTGTAGCTTGCGCCAACTTTCGCAAATATAAACAGTGTCAAGGGGGTGAAAAGGTGCCATTGGCTGACCTGCATATTCACCTTTTGCCGGCGGTGGACGATGGTCCCCCTGATTGGGAAACGGCCGAACAGATGTTGAGAATTTTAGCTGAAAACGATGTCAAAGTTGTGGCACCCACACCCCATGTCTGGGAACAGGACTGGCAGGGGATTGAAAGCAGACATCAAGGTTTGTCAAGGCTGGCTGAAATGGCCGCACAACTTGGGGTCAAAGTGATCAGCGCTGCCGAAGTTTGGGCTACACCCGACTTGCCCGAAAGATGGGATAAAGTGCTGCCTTTAACCTACGCGGGCAACGGCAAGTATTTGCTCGTTGAGTTTGACGTCCCGGAAATGCCGCTTTACACCGAATGGTTTCTGTTTCAACTGAAAGTTCGGGGGATCACCCCGATAATTGCTCATCCCGAGCGCTACTTTTGGGTTCAAGAGGATGAGCGGAACTTGTTTCGGCTTTTGTCCAGCGGCTCCTTGTTACAGGTCAGCGCTGACACTTTGCTGCATCCAGAGACACCGGCAGGCAAATTGGCTTTGCGGTTGATCCGAAACGGCTTAGCGGACCTTTTGGCTTCCGATTGGCACAAACCAAATTCACCTTACCCTTTGGGGCTTGTGGTGCAAAAATTGAGAAGCACCCTTAGCGAAGGCGAGATAGAGAGGTTGGTTTGGACGGTGCCGCTCAAAATTATCTCAGGGCAGAATGTCCAGCCCGCTTGGCAACGAAGCCCTTTCAGGTTCGAGATTCAAGCATTCATTTCCGGGGCTGAACACCCAACTCAAAAGCGACGGTGGTGGCGGTTCCTGACCTTTTGGCGAAGGGAAGGTGAAAGTAAGTGGCGGAAATAGCGGCAACGCAACAGCCAGAAGCAATGGAGGAAGCAATTGACCTAAAACAACTCCTGCGAATTTTGCAGCGGAGATGGATGGTTATTGTGGGGGCGGCACTGCTATTTCCACTTGCCGCTTTAGGCTACTTGAAGACAGCACCCCGCATCTACGAGGCTGTCAGCATCATAAGGCTCCAACAGGAAATGCCGATCCCTGTCTTGACGGGCGTGTTGATGCCAGCTTCACATCCCCAACCACAGATTGACTTGAAAACGGTTGAGCGGCTCGTTTCAACGCGGATAACCGCTCAAGAAGCAGTGCGAATCTTGAAGAGGAAAAACCTCAAGGCGTTAGAGCAATTGGTGGGGGCAAATTCAACGCTTCAGGGTGCGTTGAGTATAGCCAACAAAGAAGCCATCAGTAAGAACAGGTTTGACGAACTTGCCGTGAATGCCGTCTTAAAGGCCATCAAAACGAAAGCGATCGAGCCGGACTTGGTAGAAATTCGGGTCAGACATCCTAACCCAGAAATTGCAATGATGCTTGCCAACAGCGTTGCGGAAGCGATGGTTCTGAGATTCAGACGAGAGGCTCAAAGGGTTGCGACTCAGGAAAGACGATACATTGAACAGAGCCTGAAGACCTTGGAGAGGCAGCTGAAGGATTTGGAAGCGCAGATTGCTCAGGAAAAGAAGCGGCTCGGTATCATTGACATCCCTAAAGAAACGGAAGCGCTTATCACTGCGTTGCGAACTTACGAACTTGAACGGCACAACGCTCAGGCTCAAAGGGATGCTGCCACTGCAGAAGTTAAGCGAATCAAGGCGCAAATTGAAAAAGAGCAACCAATCGTTTCCGTTGATGTGCTCAAGGAAGACCCGCTGTTTAAGCAAATGAGAGACCAACTTGCAACTCTGGAACTTGAGAGGGCGAAACTCCTCGCTTCGTTTACTTCCGAGCACCCTGAAGTCCAACAGGTAGAGGAACGAATTAGTGCCTTGCGGGAAACCCTTACAAAGCAAGCGAGACGGCTTGTCAAAGAACGAGAAATAGCACCCAACCCAGCCTACCAACTTCTCTACCAACAACTCGTGACTGCCGAGGCTGACAGGCTTGCTGCAGAAGCGAGGTTGCAGGCTCTTGACAGGTTTTTGCCTGAGTTACACAAGCGTCTGGAGAGGCTGCCGGAAAACCAACGCCGGCTCAGTTCACTTCTGAGAAAGGCACAAGCCACTGAACAAGTTTACACGAACTTGCTGATGCGCTTAGAGGAAGCACGAATCCGTGAAGTCACAAAGACGGGTAACTTGGTGATCGCGGACCTCGCCCCTATCCCCTACGAGCCAGTATCACCTCGCCCGCTATTGACACTCTCACTTTCGCTCGTCTTAGGCTTAATGTTGGGAGTTGTAGCCGCTTTTGTAGTTGAAGGTGTCAGCGAAACAGTGACGACCGTAGAGGAAGTTCAAGAAAGGCTCGGAATTCCTGTCCTGGCAAGTATTCCCAAAACCCGTCCCGAACTGACGCACCAACACATTCTCGACCTAATGGCGTCTCGTCGCTCTGCCGCTGAAGCGGTGAGGTCATTGCGAGCCAACCTGAAATTTCTGAGCAGGGAGAAACCTTTGAAGGTTCTGCTAATTACGAGCACAACCCCCAACGAAGGAAAGACCTTCCTGGCAACAGCGTTAGCGATTGCGTGGGCTCAATCGGGTCACAAAACCGTCTTAGTTGACTTTGACCTTCGCCGACCTCAGATTCACGAGCGCCTCGGTTTGAACAACGATAAAGGTTTGAGCAACCTTTTAGTCGGGAGCTCAAATCTTGATGAGGTTATCCAAAGGACACCGCTGAAAAACTTGAAGGCGATAACTTCCGGTCCTTTGCCGCCAAATCCGGCGGAGTTGTTGGATAGCGAACAAATTGGTCAAATTCTAAGTGGCTTGAGGGAGCGAGCCGAAATAATCATATTGGACACGCCTCCCATCCTCGCCTTCTCCGACACTTCCCTGCTTGTCCCTTACTCCGATGGTGTTATTACGCTCATTGTGCCAGGACAAACTTTGCGACCGATGCTTAGGCAACTTAAGGAACAAGTTGCGCTGGCACAAGGTCACCTGATTGGCGCAGTCTTCAACAAAGTCGCCCCTACCCATAGCGGTTACTATCGCTACTACCGCTACTACAGCCGCTACTACGGTGTGTCGGAGTGAGTGCGAAGTATGGCAGCGTGCTGGCTGAACCCGTAAACTTGAGGGACCACAGAAACCAAATCGACTTGAGCGCACCAGTAGACATCTTCCTTTAAGCCGAGAGCCAGCAATTCACGCCCGTGCAAACTCTTCGCAAAAATTTCGTCGAGTCTACCCTTAGGCCTGACAGGTGCTTCTTTGACCGTGAGACCAATTTTTTCGGCGATTGACCACCCTGCGGCGACATCTTCCGTCGCCCAATCATCGCCGTGACCGTAAACTCCCGACGCAACAACAACCACAGGTCGGTTTCGCTCATTGGCCAACTCCTTTGCAACTTTCGCAACGGCGGTTGCATTTACGGTTGAACCTACCAAAATTGCCGACGCACCTTGACAAGCCAAAATCCTCCTCGCACCGGTTGTTGATGTGAAAATGACCCGCTTTCCGGTGAGATTTTCCGCTTGCCGAATTTCTGTCGGGCTGTTGCTGAAATCGAAACCTTCAACCTTAACACTGTTGCGTTCACCAACGAGCAAAGCGTCGGGCATTTCGCGTTTCAGTTGCCAAGCCTGTTCCACTTCGGCGACGACCCAAACTTCGGACACGCCGCGCTCAAAGAGTGACGCCAAAGTGGCACTCGCCCTCAATGCGTCAACAACGATTGAGATCGCCTTCAATTCATTCGCAAGTTGACAACCCCGTTCTCCAACAGCGATGTAAACTTCAGCCATCACCAATCACCTACCGAACCATCTTCGAGGTGCACCAAGGGAGTTTCTCGATAACGCTTTGGAATTTTTGCGATTTTCTCCTCGTCAGGTTCTGCGCACAAGCCAACCCCTTCAGGCACAGCCACATAGCCGTTGACTTGCTCAAAAGGCTGCTTCAAGCAACTTTCGCCGAGCGTCGTGTGCTCTAAGATGACGAAATTCGGGGTGCAGGCAGCAAGTTGCAACGCCGCTGCGGTGTTGATTGGACCGTAAGGGTTGTGAGGTGCGATCCCAACATAGTAAGTTTCAGCCATCGCTGCGATTTTGCGCAATTCAAAAATTCCGCCGCAAATACACGGGTCCGGTTGCAAAACCGATGCCGCTCGCTTCTCCAGAACTTCTCGGAATTGCCAACGGGTGAACAATCGTTCGCCTGTAGCGACAGGAACGGGAGACTTGTGGGCAACTTCCGCCAAAGCGTCGGCATTGAGGGGTTGACAAGGTTCTTCAATCCAGAGGGGTTTGTATGGCGCAACTTCCTGAGCAAGCGAAATTGCAACCGCAGGCGTTGTGCGACCGTGCAAATCCAGCAAAACATCGTTCTCCCAACCAACGACCTCGCGAACTGCCCTCACTCGTTCAACAGCCTTATTGATGAGTTTTGGACCTTCCAGAGGTCTCGCAGGGTCAATAGGGCAGAATTTGACGGCGCTGAAACCTTGCTTGAGTCGTTGTTCAGCGCTTCGTTTCAATTCATCAAGGTTTTCACCCTCGATGTGAGCGTAAAGTCTGATCCGTTCGCGAACTTTGCCGCCGAGCAACTCATAGATGGGCACGCCCAACACCTTGCCCTTGATATCCCAAAGAGCCATCTCAATCGCGCTAATGGCAGAGCAGTGAACGAAGCCTCCTTTCCAGAAGAAGCTGCGAAACATCGTTTGCCAAAGGTGCTCAATTTTGAATGGGTCTTGCCCAAGCAAAAACCTTTTGCACTCATCAACGAAAGTAGCCACTGACCGAAAATTGTCGGGCAAACCTTCCCCCCAACCGACAATCCCTTCATTCGTCGTAACCTTGACAAAAAGATAGATGCCCGCCTGCACAACTTCAACGCTCTCAATTTTCATCCTCATTCCTCCCAAGTTACAAAACCTTGCCGCGTCTATTGAATTGCGAGCTTTCCTGGGCGCCGAACTTCAGTCGGTCGAGAAACCGAACCTTTAAAGTCGGCATGAAATATAGCGTCTGGCTTTCGCCTAACAGGTCGGGTCGAAACCCTGACACGGGAGGGCGAAATTCAATGCAAAAGCTGGGTTCACAACTTATCCCCAGGAATTCGCTCGGCTTGAAATTTCGAGCGGCAAGTGCTTTCGCGTTCCGTATGTAGGTTTCGGCGGGTGCACGAAAATGAAGCGATGTCGTTTGCTCCTGTCATTTCTCTGCCGGCATTTTTGCTCCCCCTTCGTTTCGCGATTTCCGTTTTACCTCGCTGTTGTTGGCTTGGATTTGATGGTCCAGCCGGCTCTACAGGAGGAACTCACTTGCCGAGTTTGCCTTGTCCCATCTGAGAGCCCCAATGCTTTCCGAATTTCGGTTCGACAGGGGTCTCATCTTCACTTCGATGCGGAACCCGAGAGAACGAATTCCCCCGATGTTAACCCAGCAATTAAGCGCCCCCCTTGCACCTCGCCGGCTTTTGACGAACGCTTTTGGAAATCGCGCTCGGCTCAAAAGTCAAACTTGTCAATGTTCGCCTTCGTGAACTTCATTGGTGGGCCGAGCAGAACTTCATCGCCGCGAATTTCACGCTTGCCCAACCTTCCAGCAACGATGAACTTACTGCCGCGTTTGAGGGTTCCGTCGCACAACGCCTTTGCTGTGTAAACTGTCAAGTAGCCTAAGTCAACGGGGTTCCAAAGTATGACTGTCTTGACAGTTCCGTCATGGACATAATCCCTCATGCTTTTAGGAGTTGACAAACCCACAACAGCGACTTTACCCTTCTTGCCCGCTTGTCTTACCGCTTCAGCGGCGCCTGGGAATGCGACCGAGGAGATTCCAAAAACGCCCCGAACATTGGGATAAGCTTTCAAGATGTCCATTGTGACTTTGAAAGCGAGCTCTAAGCTCTCCTCGCTGGGCTTAACGGTCAACAACTTCATCTTCGGGTATCGCTTGGCCATATAGGCTTTCATTCGCTTGAGCCATTCTCTTTGGTTCGGAGCGGTGAAGGAACTTGTTACAACAGCGACAGGGGCGTCCTCTCCCGCTTGCTTCGCCATTTCGTCTACCAGCGCTTTTGCAACATCGTCGTAAGTTGCTTGATTGACAAAGAACTCGCGAGCATCTTGTTTGGCGTCGGCATCCCAAGTGATGACGCGAATTCCGCGAGCCATAGCCTTTTTCAGCGTGGGGGCAATCGCCGATGGGTCGTTGCAGGCGACGGCGATGACATCCGGCTTTCTCGCAATCCACGCTTCAATCAATTCCACCTGCCTTTCAACTGACGCTTCGGTCGGGCCTTCGTAGGTGAGTTTGACCGAACCTAACTCCTTGGCGGCTTCTTTTGCCCCCTTCTCGCAAGCATTGAAGTAGTCAATGCCTTTGATTTTGGGGACCGTAAGAAGCGCGATTGGCTTGCCCTTTTGAGGTGCGGGAGCAGATAAGATAAACGCCGAAAAAAGCAGGACCGCAAATCCCCACAACCTCTTCATTTTTAGTCCCCTCCTCTTTGACTACCGACAAACTGGGAATTGAAAGCGCATTAATAAATTTGCCACTGGCGTTTAACGAATCCGTCGCGAATTTGCTTCCAATTGCCTAAAACTTCGTCAACAATCACCTTCACTTTGTCCTGAACTTTCGCTGCGGGCACTCCCCAAATTTCAACACTCACGACTTGCGGGTCAGTTATGGGCTTACCGATTTGGCTGACCATGTAGCAATAAACTTGCTTGACCTCGGGAATCGTTTGAGCGATTCGTTGGGCAATTAGTTGAGTCATGATGCTGTAAACCTTGCCGACATGGCTGACAGGGTTTTTGCCGGCAACTGCTTCCAAAGTCATTGGCCGGTAGGGGGTGATTAGACCGCTTGCGCGATTGCCGCGCCCAACTTGTCCGTCATCACCTGCCTCCGCACTTGTCCCAGTAACTGTCAAGTAAGCGCTTTCCGGAGTGTCAGCGGTGTTGACAAAAACCTCAACGTTGCGTTCCGTGAATTTCGGAGCGAGTTCGTTCCTGACAAAGTCTGCAACTTTTTGCTTAACGAGTTCGTATGTTTCGCGGTTGGGGGTTAGCGAGGCTACAAAAGCGGCAGCAATTGTCAACCGAATGTTGTCCCCGTTGCGGACCCCCATGACCTTTATGTCCTCACCAAGTTGCGGGAACCGTCTTTTGCCCTCATCGCTGTTGAGAAATTGCTCAGTTTCAAGCACCAAACGCTCCAACTCGCTTAAAGGTGCGAAGCCAACGGCGAAAGAAGTGTCATTGGCCAGCGGGGGTTTATCTTCATCACCAAAAATTTTCTGCAAATCCACACTGCCGGGGCGAACCCTAAATTGAACTTGCAAGTGTTCGGGTCTCAGGTGTCTAACTTGCTTGCAAAGCCACTGAACTATGACATCTTGGAAGAGTTCATTAGGGTCAAAGTTCTTGCCATCCCAACCGAGGGTCGCTCGCCCAACGATGTCGATTTGGATCGGGAAGGTCACCCTTCCGGCCCCAAAATCAACTTCTGAACTGCCACCCACCAAAACGGCTTTGTCAACATTGTGGTGTAGGATGCGACCGACTTGCTCTCGGTAGAATTGACAGAGAGCGATGGACAACTCTTCAGCGGCGCCGTCACAAAGCGAGTCGGGATGTCCTTTTCCTTTTCGTTCCACGATTTCAACGGGCATTTCCTCAACGAGGAAGTTTTTCCCGTCCACGACCTGGATTCGTGCCATGAAAATCCACCTCCAGAGTGAAATGGGTTTCTGAACTCAGACGGGCGGGGACACGAGGAGGGACGGCAAAAAAGTTCCCTCACAAGGTCACCGCTCCGTCATCTCGTTTGGCGGGGCGCTCCCCGCTAGAACGAGAGGAGCGGGACCTTGCGGATTTCAACGACCGCCTTTGCCCCACTCCTCTCATCTTTTGCCCCGCACAAGATGCGGGACTCAACGCCTTTTGGCACCTTGCCTGCCTTAAAGGCAAGCAGGTTGCCGGGCTTCGTCGGGCGCGTTGACCCTCCACCACTCGTGATGAGAGGGTGAGAGCGCCGTCGCCGCTTCAATTATAGCCGATCCGGCAAAAGATGTCTATGAAAAAGCTTCGGCTCGAAAGTGGTTCAAACTCACAGCTTTCGCTTGAGAGTCCGTCAATGCTGCCTCGTGCCACTAACTCAAGTCAGTGGTTAACGGCAAACTTACAGGAAACCGAACTTGTTCGGCAGCGATGAGAAACTTCCGTCTGAGGTCATCGCTTGCGAAGTTCTTCATCGCCTGCAGGTTAAAGCCCTTATTGCGGTTAGCCGAGGGTATCTGCTGGCAAAACTTGCCAACGCACAAGATGATTGTGAGCTAATTGTCCCCTCGGTGAAACAGATCATTGTCAGGTGTGGCAAAGTTTTTGAACGAGGTGAAGGTCATGCGCCGCTTCGCTTGGGTTGCTCTCATTGTGCTTGCTATCTTGTTCCTGTTCGCAAAGCAAATTGCGCAAGTCTACACTGACTGGCTATGGTTTCGCGAATTGGGCTACACAAGTGTTTTCTGGATGCGCATGGTGGCAAAGGTTGTGGTCGGGTTTGTTGTTGGCGCTTTCTTCGCTTTGCTCGTCGGCATTAATTTGGTTGCCGCTAAAAAGTTCATCACTTGGCGCCGTTGGCGCCACTTGCCTTTAGGGTGGCTTGGTCAACTTATACTTTGGATGGAGACGGGTTTCCGTTGGTTCGTTATCGTTGTCGCCCTCTCCTTCGGTGTCATTGCAGGGTTGGCTGCTGCGAAGCGGTGGGACTTGGTTCTGCTCTTTTGGTTCGCTCAACCTATGGGGGAAAGCGACCCTATTTTCGGAAAGGATTTGAGTTTCTTCCTGTTCAGGCTTCCCTTCTGGCGGTTCATCTACGGCTACCTCGTCGGTGCAGGCTTGCTGGCTTTGGGCTTGACAACTGCTTATTACGCCTTTTATGCCTTTGTTGACATGGTTTTGTCCGGACAATATCCGGTAACTTTGAGAGGTCAAATCCGCGCATTGATGAGCTACGCAACTCCGCTAATTCGAACCCACTTGCTTGTTCTGGCTGCGATTTTGCTCTTCCTTGGAGCAGTCAACTTCAGGCTCAGTATGTTCGAGTTGCTTTACGGTAAGGTCGGAGATGAAGCGGTTTGGGGTGCTGGGTTTACCGATTTGAAGATTCGACTACCAGCACTCTGGGTCTTGACAATCGTTTTCGTAATCGGTGGCCTATTGGTGCTGGCCAACGTTCGGTGGCGGCTTCCTCTTAGGGCTGGGGTTGTTCTGGCTTCCGTTTTCGCTGTCGTTTGGCTTGCGGGCAAATTTTTGCCGGCACTGGTTCAAAGATACATTGTCAAGCCTAACGAGTTGACAATGGAGAAGCCTTACCTTAGGCACAACATCGTCATGACAAGATTGGCCTATGGACTCCATAACATGCGCGAAATTCGATACCCCTTCAAGGGCGACCTAACTTCGGAAATCCTTGAGCGAAACAAAGATTTGCTGGCGAGCGTTAGGCTGTGGGATTACCGTCCATTGCGCGACACGTTACAGCAACTTCAGTCAATCCGAGCCTACTACCAGTTTGCCGATGTTGACGTTGACAGGTATGTTGTTGACGGAGTTTACCGACAGGTTATGATCGCTGCTCGCGAGTTGAATATAGAGGCTTTAAGGCCGACCTGGTATGCCCGTCACTTCCTTTGGACTCATGGGTTGGGCGTTGTCGTGACACCAGTCAACGAAACCGAAGAAGAAGGGATGCCGGTTCTCTGGGTTAAAGACATTCCGCCGCAGACCAAGTTCCGGGAATTTGAAATTCGGGAACCAAGGATCTACTTCGGGGAGTTAACCAACGACTATGTGATCGTGCGGGCGAGGGTGAAGGAATTTGATTACCCACGCGAGGGGGGCGGTGAGTTTGGCGGTGAGGAAGGTGGCGGGATGGCTCGGACAACTTACAGAGGGAAAGGCGGCTCGCCCATTGGAAACTACATCAATCGGCTAGCTTTCGCTTTGAGGTTCAACGATCCAAACTTGCTTTTGCCGAACCCGATCACTCGTGAAAGCAAGGTGCTTTGGCGGCGCAACATCCACGAGCGGATGCGAGTAATTGCCCCATTCCTGATTTACGACCCCGACCCTTACATTGTCATTGCCGAGGGGCGACTTTTCTGGATTTGCGACGCTTACACACACTCGAACAATTTCCCTTACTCTGAACCCTACGACCACGAGCAAGTTGTGAACATCGCTAACAAGCAGTTGCGCGAGAGGTTCAAATTCAACTACATCCGCAACTCCGTTAAGGTCGCAATCGACGCTTACCATGGCACAACTCGTTTTTACGTTGCGGACGAAACCGACCCAATTGTGAGAACTTACGCTCGCATTTTCCCGGGCCTTTTCCGGCCACTTTCAGAGATGCCAAAATCCCTCCAGAGGCACTTACGGTATCCTGTCACCTACTTCCGGATTCAAGCCGAAAAACTTTGCCTCTACCACATCACCGACCCAGAACAGTTTTACCAAAGGGAAGACCTTTGGCGAATTGCGCAGGAGGTTTATGAAGCACAGAGGCAGGAAGTTGAGCCTTACTACGTCATGATGAGGTTACCAAGTTTGAGGGATTCTCGCCTGGAGTTTGCGCTCATTTTGCCTTTCACCCCATACTTTGCTTCACCTTTGGGGACATCCTTGGGAGCGTCGCCCCCCTTCACCGAAAGGCACAACCTCGTCGCACTAATGATGGCTCGCTGCGATCTGCCTCAACTCGGTGAGTTGGTCATCCTGAAGATGCCGCCTGGCCGGCAAATTTTCGGTCCCGCTCAAGTTGAATCACGCATTGACAACGATGCAGAAATTTCTCAGCACTTGACTTTGTGGAAACAACACGGCTCCGATGTCCTCAGGGGCAATTTGCTCGTCATCCCGATGGATGGTTCACTGCTCTATGTTGAGCCGCTATTTTTGGTCGCAACGGAGACGAGGCTACCTGAACTCAAACGGGTCATCGTTGCGAACCAAAAGGATGTTGTAATGGACGAAACTTTACCCCTGGCTTTGATGAAGTTGATGAGGCGGCGGAAAGAAAGAGTTCCTGCGCCTATTGGTCCACAAACCCCACAACCAACGCCAACCCAACCAACGATTGCACCGCAATTAGGACAAATTGTTGAGCAATTTGTTGCTCAATTGGAGCAGTCCCTCAATCAAGCAGAAGAGAGCCTGAAACAAGGTGACTTTGCACGCTTCGGGAAGCTGTTTCAACAGCTGCGCCAGCTTGTGGTAGAGTTCAAGAAGCAAGTGGAAGCAACTCCAACGCAATAGGTAAGCGAAATCGTTCCCGGTGCCGCTCCAACCATAATGCCTGGGTTAAAGCCTTTGCCTTTACCTTCTCTCGCGATATTACGCAGTCCCCTTTGTAGCAGTTGCGACGAAACTTGCACCAAGATGGGTCCTCTAAAACCTTCTCCGCATGTTTGGGCAACAACCCTTTTCCCTCTTGCCGTCGGTAGAAGTCTTTCGGGCGGCGTGATCGGTGCGAGTTTGCTTGAAAAAACTGTCTAAGGGTGGCTTGGTGGTGACAGTTTTTGTTCGCCTTCCGATACGGTATTCATCTAGGCCGAACAGTTGCTTTGCAACAGTGGCGGAAGCAACATTCAAGCGCAAGTTGATGGAACTGAGAACGAGCAAAGGCCTCGCTTTGTCAATACTCTTGACAGATGCCCGAGTTTTTCGGATTTCTCAAGGCTGCAGCCTACAAGGCTGTCATTACGCTCTTGAGCACATTCGTCGGTCAGACCGCAGTCAACAAGATTTGGCGAAAGGGACTCAAGCCGACAGATGAAGGAACCACAAAAGTCTCCAAAATTGAAGTTTTCGGCTCGGGTCGATCCCGTTGTCGTGTCCTTGGAAACAATGTCGGGCAAGCGGGCAGTGCGGTGATTAGGTCTTGACGCTGGAATTGGGGACGTGACAGATAGGCGGAAAACCCTTAAGCGTTCGCACTGGCCCTGAGCAATAAAAACATCCGTTCTTTTTGTCAACCCAAAGGTGATCTCGCAAGGCAAAGTGCCGAGACATAACCGCTGAGGCTTTTCCCCGGACGAAAGGATCCTCGCAAATTTACGAGCCAAATACCTGCGAGAAATTCCCAGGGATGGGTAAATATCCTGACAATAGCGGTGAGTTTGGGGGCGAAAATTTGTAAGGGAGGCAGCGAATTGAACCACGGGTTTTGGGGGCGGGAATTCTAATGGGTTAGGGACGCTTTTGTAAAGGTTTGACTTTTGCGTTGAGGTGAAGGCAGAAAAACTTGACAAATTGTCAGTGACGGAGGTGGTCAGGGTGGGTTTCGGCGCAGAGCCACCCAAAGACTTGTTCACTAAACCCGAATTCATCCGCTATGACTCCGATTGTTTCACCATTGAAGGCACTGACCTCTTCCTGTTCAGCGGGGCTGTCCATTATTTTCGGATGCCCAAGCCATTGTGGCAGGACCGGTTGCTTAAAGTCAAGAGGGCAAGTTTCATCTCACTCGAAACTTATGTGGCTTGGAATTGGCATGAACGGAAAGAGGGCAAAGTTGATTTGAAGGACTTGGACGATTACCTTGAGTTGGCTGAGAAGATGGGGTTTTACACTATCGTTCGCCCCGGACCATACATTTGTTCTGAATGGGATGGCGGCGGCTTTCCGAATTGGCTTCCGCAAAAGCGCTTTCCTTTGAGGACAGACCACCCTGAGAGCGTATCTTGGAGCGATTACTGGTATTCAAAAGTCATGCCCCTTATCGCCCGTCACCAAATGACCAAAGGGGGACGAGTCATTTTAGTTCAGCTTGAAAACGAGTATGACTATTACGGTTTGCCTGACGATGCGATGCACAAGTACTTGACAGCACTTTACCATTCCGCTGTCAAGCACGGAATCGAAGTCCCTCTCTTCACTTGCTGGACCCGTGTCGCTCGCCGAAATGAAGACAAGGTAATGGCTCGCATCTTTGACACATGCAACTTTTACCCCGGGTGGGATTTTGAGTGGACTGCGAATGCCCTTGCTAAACTGCGAGAGGAAGAACCTTACAGCCCATTGATGGTTACAGAGTTGCAAGGGGGTTGGTTCTCTCAGTTTGGGGATAAATTGCTCCCCCACCAACGAGATGATCTTTCCGCCGAGCAGTGCAATGCCTTGACAAAGTATCTTATCGCTCACGGTTTGAGCGCTTTGAACTACTACATGCTGTTTGGGGGCACGAATTTTGGCTACTGGGGAGCTCGTCACATAACCACCACCTACGATTACGCAGCACCCATACGAGAACCTGGAGGGTTGTGGGACAAATACTACGCCGTTAAACTCATTGGTGACTTTTTGCGGTGTTTCGGCTCGGATTTGGTAAGGGCAAAACCGAACCACGAATTAGCGGGCACTGAAAACGTTTCTGTCAAAGTTTACGCGCGAGTCCACGAAGATCACGGCTACTTGTTCGTCTGGAATCCGACGACGGAATGGCAGAGGGCAAAAGTTTGGCTCAAATTGCCCAACGGTGAGGTGGTTAAAAGCAAAGAACCTGTTGTCTTGCCTCCCCGTGACCTCAAAATCTTGCCCGTCAATTTCACTGTCGGGTCAAGAAAGGTTGTTTTAACAACTTTGGAGGTTCAGTCAATCGTTAAAGTGGGCGACAGGTGGGTCATGGTTGTCTACAGTGATGTCGCACCCAACGGCAATCCTTATCAAATCCTCTTTTCCGACGGCTCCGAACTGCGCGGATACATCAAGAATTGCAGTGAAGTCTGGAACATTGGGGACGATTTGCAAATCGTGGTCACGACGCGCGAGTTTGCTGGGCGGACTTGGAGAATTGAGCGTGAAGATTTGTCTGCTCTGGAAATGTTGAAACCTGATACCCATCAGGGGTTGGTTGTTTCCAACGCTTACTTGCTCAGGGAAGTTCACACGACGAGGGAACGCGTAGAGTGCAACTTTGAGGTTTTGCCCGGCGAAACCAGTTTTCTCGTGCTGCTGCCGAGTCTACCTAAGTCCGTTCTAATAGATGGCGAGGATGCGAAGGCTATTGTGGACCCTGACAAAAAATGCATCAGTTTCACTGTGAAGACAGAGGCACTGCCTGCCGACCCCGTTCCAATTTCGGCGCTGAAATGGCGGAACGAGCATATTTCCGTAAAGGACGGGAAACCCGTAAAGCAAGCGAATAAACCCTCTTTGCTCACTTCTATTGCCCCCCTTGACGATATGAAATGGCACGATAACGGATTTTACCGATACGAAACGGAATTCGCTTGGGATGGCGAAGCAGAAAGTCTCTTGCTTCTCACTTATGCCCCAGATCCGAAGCTCGTTTTGATCAACGGTAAAGTGGTTTCGGAAGCCAGCAACAATTTCCGAAGCACCCAAATTCCCTTGCGCGTGTATGCCCGCAAAGGGCGAAATGTCCTCACGGTGCTTTACGAGCAACCAGGAAGACCCAACTTTGGGCGAGGGATAAACGAGTTGAAAGGAATTGCTGGGGCTTTGTTGGTGGGTAAAGGGGCGAAGGAACTCGTTGAGTGGCGAATGACCAAAACCCGGAGAATTGACGAGCACGCACCGGAAATTCAACCGGACTTTGAGGACAAATCGTGGGTTTCAGTCCAAGTTGGACGCGGGCATCAAACCGAAATAGGCGTCCGTGAATGCGCTTGGTTCCGCACGGAATTTGTCCTTGACAAAGTTGAACCTAATTTGATGTTGCTGTTTGAGGGAGTTGACGACAACGCTTGGGTCTGGCTCAACGGGCGAAAGATCGGTGAACACTTTGGTTGGGATGAGCCCTTCATCCTACCCGCTGCGGAGGCAGCAAGGCAAGGGCGAAATGTGTTAGTCGTTGGTGTGGAGAACAGGGACGGACCCGGTGGAATTTACGCCCCAGTCAGGCTCGTCTGCGCATCTGATTTGACGGTTTTGAAGCGATGGAGGGTGGCAAAAAGCTTGCTCGGTGAAATTCAAAATTGGCACACAAACAAAATTTCCGACAGAAGTTGGCGAAGAATTCCCACAGGTCAAAAACCGCCCGCCCGTGAGGGGAGCGTTATTTGGTATCGCGCGAGGTTTACATTGCCAAAGGTTGAAGGTTGGAATATACCTTGGAGGCTCGTCCTTTACGCATCGGGTGACGGAAATATTTGGCTCAACGGGTTGCATGTCGGTCGTTACCAGGAACAAGGTCCGCAGCGCGAATTTTATTTGCCAGAATGCTGGCTTAACTTTGAGGGGGAGAACTTGCTCGTCATCGCTCTGTGGTCAACGGAGGATGTCCCCACAATCACAGCACTGAGAATAGAACCTTATGACGAGTTCGCCGTCAAGCGGATCAAAGTCTCTTTTGTCAAATGACCTTCCCCCAGCCAGGAGCGGCGGTTTGGATATGTGGAGTTGTTGGTGCCTTCTTGCGCCACAATGAATGTGTGACCATCACGGTTGAGGGAGGGTGGGAAGCGATGGGGAAAACGGAGCGTGAGTTTTCAAGGTGGGTGTAGGCGATTTCTGGCATATCTGCAATCGTTTGCAGAACCATTATTGCAGTTTCAAATCGGCTCAAAAAACCTGTCCTCATTAGCCCAGATTGCCGCAAGTCAAAGGTCAAGGTCGGAAAAACATAACTTGGGATCCCGAAACCTATCGGCTGACTCTTTTGCTTAACTTGAGGGCGTAAAGGATGCGCTGCGAAGGAGAGTTTGTGAGAACGATAGAAGAGTTCGCCGATGTCGTTTTCGTTGTCAACGAGTGACTCCATCGCCCGAGCGAGTTTTGCGATTCGCTGACAAGTTAAAAAACTGAAAGGGTTCTTCTCACCCACTCGTCAATGGACATAGGGTCCCTTCGTGGAAGCTTTTGAAATTTCGGAGCCCAACGAGCCTATCAAGCTGCACCTTATTTGGGGCATGAGTGGTCTTGGGTTGGCAGGTTGAGAAAGCAACCTGGGGCTGCTTTGTTTGGTTGCATTTTGTCAAGTGAACTCTCTCAACTCGCTGAATCGGTCCGGTCGCTCCGTTCTATTCGCAGCCTTCGTGAAGCGAAAATCTTGGATGTCACGGCAAGACCTCAAAACTCGTTGCTTAGATGGCGAACGAGTGCTCGAATTTTACGAACCCGCTTCCATCTCGGAAGCCGATGTGGGAGCGCAAGGGTGAATTCCCTGGATCTGGGAAAGTTGTTGAGGCTATCAAGAAGCGAAATTAGCCATTTCCTCAAACTCCCTTCACCATTTCAGCGACCCCACCGTTGACGCTTCGCAAAACTTCATTACCTTTGCCCACTGTATGGGAGCACCGAAGATGGAGAGACTGGAAGTCAAACTTGCTCGCTGCAGGTTAAGCGGCATCGTGGAGCGTTGGGGAGGCGGGGTCGTTCAAGCATTTCACGAAAGTGCTCAGGCGATTTTGCTTGGAACAAGGGTAATCCGAGACTTTGCCGGAACAACCGTTAACGCTCCCGATGTTGGTGGAGGCTTCTGGACTAAAATAACTGTCAAGGTTGACGGCGATGTTGTAGAACTTTGGCAAAACTGGACCGGAGGCTGCATTGGTTCGCTTGCTGCGGCGACTTAACCTAAAACCCAATCGGTTTGCGAAACCGGAGCTTTTCACTGAAGCGTTTTAGTTCGCGAGACTTTTTGATGATTTGGCTATTGCCGCACGAAGGTTTCAGACAGGTCAATTACTGTGGGGAGTTTTCAATCACTGTATGGGACCGGCAGGTTGCCTTTTTTCAACTCGAAAATCAGCCTCGCCCACCTGCCATCACCGTGTAACGGTTCGGGCAATTCCTTTTCGCCAAAAAATCCAGCATCGCTACACTCGTGGGGGAGTGGTCTCAGTTGACCGTCAAGGATTTGACACTCGTAAACGAGGCAGTAAAAGGGGATGCTAAGGCTGAACTTATGTCGGAACCCGTCTAAAATTGCGATGAGTCTTAAAGGCTCAACGAGCAAACCTGTCTCCTCCCTCACTTCCTTGACAGCAATTTCGCTGGGTGGGTACCCGACGTCAGCCCAACCACCTGGTAGGAACCAAGTTCCTTTATCAAGCCTTCGAATGAGCAGCAACTTGTTTTGCTTATCAAACACTGCAGCGTTAATGACGACCTTGGGGGTGATGTAACCGTGGGCACCGGGTTTCACTTCCGCACGCCATTGTTCAACGAATTGCCTCACGCTTTCCTCATCGTCTTCTCGCCCGCTCATGACCACTGCCATTTCTGCTGCCAGTTTGAGCAGTTCTTCGTAGCGTTCTCGTTCGTAGGGACTTTGAGTGAAAGCCAAACCTGTTTGGGCAATGGCTTTTAACATCATTTGCCACCGCCCCAATTGCTCCAAAAAACTCATAGGCATGGGCAATTTCCCTCCGTTGTCGGTGTTCATGTAAATCTTAGCGACATTTTTCAGGGGACGGCATAAGTAGTTTTCACGCTCAAAGGTTGGCAAAATTTTCAGCAGGGACGCGAGGTCAAGGTGATGAGAAGATGCAGATGTGCCCAAAATGCAGTTGGAACAACTTTGACACTGCTAGGTTCTGCGCCAACTGCGGTGAACCGCTGAGGGGTCTGCTGGGGCAAGGTGATGTCCTGCAAGGGAGATATCGCATCATCAAAGTGCTCGGCTGCGGTGGAATGGGTGCGGTTTACTATGCTGAAGATTTGAGGTTGAACAATCGCCCCGTCGCTGTCAAGGAAAACTTTGATACTTCGCCGGAAGCGGCTGCTCAATTTAGCATTGAAGCGGAGTTGCTCGCGAATTTGCGCCATCCCAACTTGCCCCAAGTCTTTGACTACTTCACTGAACCGCGAACGGGGAAACAATACCTCGTCATGGAATACATAGCTGGCGAAGATTTGGAAGATATCGTTGAAAAGCGTGGTCCTTTGGATGAGCGAAACGCATTGAGGGTCATGCTCCAAGTTTTTGACGCCGTTGATTACCTCCATCGTCAAAACCCGCCAGTAATTCACCGAGACATCAAACCGAGCAACATCAAAGTCCAACCTGATGGCACGGCAATTTTGGTTGATTTCGGTATTGCCAAAAGATACTTGCCAGGTAGGGAGACTGTAGGCGCTGCCGCAGCGGTTACGCCAGGCTATTCACCGCCGGAGCAATACGGTCAGGGTATCACCGACCAGAGGTCAGACATTTACGCTTTGGGAGCAACACTTTACTTCGCGTTGACAGGTCAAGTTCCGCCTGAAGCAATTGAGCGAGTAACTCACGGTGACAAATTGGTTCCTCCAAGCCGTATCAACCCACGGGTTTCCCCTCACATCGAGCAGGCGATATTGAAAGCCATGTCAATTCGGCCAATTGACAGGTTTGCCACTGTGATGGACTTCAAGAGAGCCCTTATGACACCTTCCGTTCCCCGACCTACCCCAACTTACCGTCCCCAACCGATTCCGCCACAAACTCAACCGCCTCGCCCCTCACCATACCAAAGACGCCGGCGCCACCAGCCTGTGCCATCAAACTACAGTTTGGAAATAAGCATGGCCGGGTGTGTGACTGCCTTTGTCGAGGTCGTGCTCTGGTTCGCAATCCTTTGGGCTATAATAGGTGGTTGTCGTGGATGCTTGTTCGTTGGGTTCATATCCCTCCTGGCGACCTTGGTTGGTTGGCAAACTGCTGGTTGGTCCGGTGCGTCATTGGCGACGGCTTTCGTTTGGGCGCTGTGGCATTCGGTCGCTTTCTTTGCTCAAAAGTTGAAGTTTGGGCAGCAAGCGGACTGCCCTAAACCACACTACAGGCTTTAGCCCGCAGCCGTTGAGGGTAATTGGAAGGCTGGGTTCCCGGCTGAACAAATCTTCGGCGCTGCAGGAACAGTGCCCTCCAAATAATGCAATGTCACTTGTAGGAGCGTGATTCGAAAAATGCTGCGATGGTTAAGACGAAAAGCGGAAGAGCGAAAAGAAGAGCAGGTGATTGAGGGGGAAACTCAAGCACCTGAAACTGAACTCAAACCAATTTCGCCTTTGGAATTCATCACTGAGCAACCGAGTGGTGGGGCTTGGTTGGAGACGATTGACCGAGACGGCCGGAGGCTCTTCTTGCCACTTGCCCGCCCGGAAATTCTGATCGGCACATCCAGCGAATGCGATTTCAGGCTGAGCGATAATTTGCAAGGCGTTGACAAAGTTAACCCAAAACACGTCCAGGTAGAGCAATGGCGCAGTCGTTGGGTCATCGTTCCTTTTGACCGAAACTCAGCCGTTTTTGTCAATGGCAAGCGGGCTGGCGAAAGCGTTTTGCGTGACGGCATGGAGATTCAGTTTGGTGAAGGTGGAGTCAAGTTTGTTTTCAGGGAAGTCAAGTCACAGGAGTGACCTTCTATGGGTTGGCAGCAAAGGTTCGCTCAACTTATGGGACGCGCTTGCGCTCGTGCCCTTTTCGGGGCAATTGGCGGGTTAGTTGCTTGGTTGTTCGTTGAACCGTTCACAACGGATGTTGGGTCTATCCGTGAACTTTTTGAAGCCAACCAAAGGACGCCCGGAGAACCCTTGTGGGCTCTGGTTGGTGCTTTCATAGGGATTTCAATAGTTGGGCTTGAGGAATTGCTTTGGGGTAGCAAGCAAAAGGCTTTGAGAAGTGTGTTGGTCACAGGCATCTTGGGAGTTTTTGGTGGTTCGTTTGCTTTTTCGTTAGGCGGTTGGGTCTTTAACCTCTTTGGCTCAATCGTCCTCAGATACCCTGAAGG
>JANZZQ010000052.1 GCA_026419315.1 Armatimonadota bacterium
GATGACCAGATAGGTGTTGTCTTGATGACCAATTTCCTGCGCTTCCTCGCTGAACTTAACCCAAAGCCCAAAGCGCTGATCCTCTGGAACACTGGCGTCAAGTTGGCTTCCGACGACGGTGAGCAGACGGTTGAAAAGATGCAGGCTCAAGAGTATCTGCGTCAACTGCAAGAACAAGGCGTGGAAATTCTCATCTGCCAAACTTGCCTTGATTACTTTGGGCTTCGAGATAAAGTCGTTGTGGGCAAGATTTCCGGGATGAAGCACTTCGTTTCGCTTCTGATGAGTGACGAATACGAGGTCGTGAGCGTTTGAAGGTAGGTGGAAGCGATGGACTTGTTTGAGGTTCTAAAAAGGCGTTATTCGGTTCGGGCATACAAACCCGACCCAATTGATGATGCGACCTTGACGAAAATTCTCGAAGCGATTAACAGCGCTCCGTCTGCAGGGAACCTGCAGGCTTACGAGGTCATAGTCGTTCGCGACCCTGAACGGAAGCGACAACTTGCAAAGGCAGCATGGGACCAAACGTTCATCGCTCAAGCACCTGTCGTGCTCGTCTTTGTAGCCAACCCGGAACGAAACAAAAGGTATGGTAAGCGAGGCGCTGAGTTGTATTGCCTTCAAGACGCCACAATCGCTTGCGCTTACGCTCAATTGGCAGCTGTCGCCCTCGGCTTGGGAAGTTGCTGGATTGGAGCGTTCGACGATGACGCCGTCCGAGAAGTGGTTGGCATACCGCCGAACATGAGGCCAGTCGCGGTTTTGCCAATTGGCGTCCCCGCCGATATGCCAGAACCTCGCGAACGTCGCTCTTTGAGCGACTTGGTGCACGAAGAACAATTGCGAAAATGAGCCTTGAGAATCAAACTGCTAAAGGAGAGGTGAAGAGTAAATGCCAAGCGTAAAGGAACTGGCTCAAAAGCCGATACCGCTCGTCGGTGGACACAGAGCTTGTGCAGGTTGCCCTGAACCGATTGTGGCAAGGTGGGTTATGGCTTCTTCGGACAAACCTGTTGTCGCCTGTGTGGCGACTGGTTGTTTGGAAGTCACAACGACCATCTTCCCATACACATCATGGAATGTCCCCTACATTCACGTCGCTTTTGAAAACGCCGCTGCAGTTGCGAGCGGCATTGAAGCGGCGTTGAAGGCTTTGAAGAGGCGAGGCCGCTATGACGGGGATGTCAATGTCATCGCCTTCGCCGGCGATGGCGGAACATATGATATCGGTTTGCAGGCTCTTTCAGGAGCGCTTGAACGCGGGCACAAGTTCGTTTTCGTCTGCCTTGACAATCAAGCATACATGAACACCGGCATTCAACGCTCTGGTGCGACCCCTCGCTATGCATATACGACAACTTCTCCTGTTGGCGATGTCCTCGCAGGCAAACCTCAAGGGCGAAAAAATATCATGGAAATTGTTGCTGCTCACGGGATACCCTACGTTGCCCAAGCATCACCTTCGCACTGGAAAGATTTCCTCCTCAAAGCGGAAAAAGCGTTTAAAGCTGACGGACCAGCATTCCTGAATGTGCTGATCGCTTGCAACTTGGGTTGGGGTTTTGAGCCCATAGAGACTTTGGAAATTTCGCGCCTCGCTGTTGAAACTTGCTTCTGGCCACTATACGAGATCGAGAACGGCGTTTACCGCATCACATACAAGCCGCGCCACAAGTTGCCCGTTGAAGAGTTTCTGAAGCGCCAACGACGATTTGCTCACTTGTTCCGACCAGAAAACCGTCACTTGATTGAAGCCATACAGGCTGAAGTTGATGCTCAGTGGGAGGAGTTGCTCAAGAAAGAGGAAATGTCAATGAGTAAAGCCTCCCCCTCGTGAGTGCTTTGCCGCCTTCCCTCGCTCCTGCGGGCGGTGGTCTTCCTCGCCACCGCCCGCCTTGTTGACAAACGGGTATGACAAAAGGGTCTGGGCATGTTATAATTTCATTCGCCCCGCGGGTGCCGGGGTGGCGGAACTGGCAGACGCGGGGGACTCAAAATCCCCTGGGCTTCACGCCCGTGCGGGTTCAACTCCCGCCCCCGGCACCAATCCTTTTTGTCCTCCCTTAACATAGCCCTGAACAACTCGCAACTCATGTGCCGGGTAATTTCCATAGTAGCCTTGTCGGCAAAAAATTCAAGGCACGCCGGAAGGCGTGCTTTTTCTTCAGTTGAGAAACTCTACCTCAACGCACACGAATTCTCAACAGGTCGGCCTCCTAACTTTTCACCTGCGCTTTTCTTCTCGGAACAAGGCAGCAAAAGCGACTGCGCACAAAAGAGTGATAATCGCTGGGATCGTGAAGACCCAAGTGTAGTTGGTTTGTTCCGCATAGGTGAAAATGTCCTTCAAGAACCCAGCGAAGAAGCCTCCTATCAACAACCCAACGCCGAGCACGGCGAAATTGATGAGCGCTTGCGCCGACGAACGAATGTCTCGCGGTGCAACCATGTCGGTGTAAATGAAAGCGACCACGAAAAAGAAGACGTAGCAGAAACCGTGCAAAGCCAATGCCGCTATGGACAACCAAACAAGCCAAGGCATTGCTTGATGGCCAGCCCAAGTGATGGCGAAGATGATGTAACGAATCGGCCACGCAACAATTCCGACCAGCAAAGATGTCCTCACACCCCATCGGGGAAGGGCGTAAGGTAACAGGAATGTGATGGTGAAGATTTCAGCGATTTGGGCAATTGTCATCCAAGCGGGTAGGGACCTCTCGGTGATGCCGACAACTCTACCAGCCTCTTGCAGGAACGGGAAAGTGAGCATGTAGTAAAGTCGCAATTCGGTGGCGACGACGAAGGCGATGATGAAGAAAGTCAAGTAGTTTCGGTCTTTGAGCAAAACGAGCGCTTCCCGGAAAGCCAACGGGTCTGCCGCTTCTTTTGCAGGCGGGGTGTGAGGCAAAGCGAAAGAAATCAATCCCATTGAGATTGAAAAAACGCCAGCAAGCACGAAAACATCAATGACAGCCCAATCTGCCGAGCCAAAGGCGGAACGGAAGAGGCTTAGAATCCAACCTGCAACGATCCAGCCTATCGTTCCCCAAACCCTGATAGGACCGAACTGCCTTTGTGGGTCACGCAAGTGCTGAAAAGCAATTGAGTTGGTGAGCGCCAATGTGGGGGCGTAGAAAAGAGCATAAATCAGCATGAAAGGCAACATGGTCTCCAGTTGCTTTTGTGTTGACAAAATTAGCATGACAATGCCGCCGAGGATGTGGAATATTCCAAGGGCAGTTTGAGCGGGAAGTAATCGGTCGGCAACCTGACCTGCCGTGAAGGGAGCAAGCAAGTTCATGATGGGGAGAGCGTTGTAAATCAACGCGAGCCCAAACCCAGTAAAGCCAAGTTTTTCAACGAGGATGCCTGAAAGGGGCGGCTCCCATGCCCCCCAAATCGCATACTGCAAAAACATCATCACTGCAAGCAAGGGTTGAGAAAACATCACTTGCAGCGCCGTTGCCAGTTCCCGCCATCCACTCTCTCTTTGTTCTTCTGCCATTTGTCGCCACCTCCACAAAAGAGCAATTTTTGTTTGCTCCAAGGTAGCGCTATCAATTTGCACTTCAAAGTTTGTCACGCATTGAAGAGCCATGCTTCAACTCGTAAAAAAAGCCGATCCGCAACGGCTGTGAAGTTCGCACCAAAGCAAGGGAAATCTCCCACCGAGCCCTAAACTAAAAACCATCACCCCAAAGTGCTTCAAAGCGACATCCCATCAAAACTTTCCCTGCAACTTCGCCTCGCCGCAATCCAGAATTAGCCCCTTAACCGCCTAAACGAAAAATTTGCTAAACCAAACAAGGGCGATGGGAACTGCACCCACACGCGGGTGAAACTCAAAGGATGCAGCGGGAAGGTGGCACCAAACGGCGAAGGTGAAAGCCGTGGCGGCGCCGGAAATTGGGAACCCATTCGCCGACTATTGGGTGGTGCCAGCTTGTTGAGCAAATCCCTTAAGCAATTGAAGCTCAGCGCCGTTCAGTTTCAGTCAAAGCCTTAGAAAAGTGAAGTGAACGCCAGCAAAAACCAAGACACGAAGGTTATCACCAGCAATGTCTGATGCCTCAACGCGAAGTCCCGCCTCAAGAAATGTAAGCTTCAAGCAGGCAACGAAAACAACCCACAAACCAAAATCAAAACCTTACCGATTTTTCGTCCCTCGGTTTCCGCAAGCGTCGTCACATTCCCTTCGGCAATCCCGCGAAAGGCAAATTAGCCTTTGCTACTTTGGGAGTTTTGCGCTTGGATTTGCTTTCACCAAATTGGTCTGAACAACCGCAAACCAGCCTTAGGTCAACGGCATAGCCTTCAAGGTGCTTCTGCCTGCCAACCACATTGGCTGCAAGAATTTTCCTGCAAGCCTCGTCAATTGCTCCCACAACCTCGTTACTCGCCTTCTCAACAAAGTCAGAACCAAACTCGCCGACCTCAAGTGAGTTCTCGCAAGTTTGTGAACCTCGGTGAATATGGTTGGCAGCAGGCATCAGTTGCCTTGAGGACAATTCAAATTTCTTCCCCACCTCACGCCCTCAATTTTGAGACCAACAATGGACCGAACCTTAGGATGTCGGCGGCGACAATTACCCTCGTTTCGCTTTCATCCCGATACAGCCCAAACACCCAAGCACCACCTGAAACTTTCGCTGCCCCTTGATTTTTGGTGGGCAAGAACCGCAAGGGTCGCTCCTGAAGGCGTTGCGATGACAGCTTTACAGTGCCGAGCAACATCTTCATGTCGCTTGCTTTTCAAACGCTACCAAATGCCGCCCTTTAGAAAGCCAGTGCAGTGCGGGGAGGAGCACGAAATTGAGCCCGCTCAAAATCAACTTGCGTCAACCCGTTGCAAAATTTTGGCAGAACTATTGAGCTTTAGGTGGAACAGTATCGGAAGCGAAATCGCTCATCAGGCTGAGCCAATGTCAATTCAACTGCGGGAAAGCGCAGAAATTTTGCGAAAGAGGGAAGAGGTGACCGAGATGGCAGGCTACACAAATTGGGACGAACTTGTCAAGATGTTTTGGGGCAAGGTTCCTTTGGAGAAAAAGATTCCCAGCAACGTTTTGGCCGGCACGATGGTTGGTCTGCGGAAGAGGGAAATTCCGGCTGACACAAAGAAAGTTCGCGTCACCATCGACGGTCAGACCATTGAAGTTCCAGAAGGGACGCTAATCATTGAAGCGGCGAAGATGCTTGGCATTGACATACCTCACTTTTGCTATCACCCTCGCCTTGAGCCTGTAGGGGTTTGCAGGCAATGTTTGGTTGAAGTGGGTTTGCCTCGCCAGAACCCAGACGGAACAATTGCTACCGATGAGCAGGGCAATCCGATAATCCAGTGGATGCCCAAACCGCAACCTTCGTGCACGATGACGGTAAGCGATGGAATGGTCGTCAGGGTCAAAAGCGAAACTGCGGAAGCGGCGAGAAGGGCTGTCATGGAGTTTCTGCTGATTAACCATCCACTTGATTGTCCCGTGTGCGACCGAGGCGGGGAATGCCCGCTTCAAAACGCCGCTTTCGTCCAGGGACGTCCATACTCCCGCTTCACAGAACAAAAACGAACTTTTGCCAAGCCAATAGCGATAAGTGAGAACATCGCTCTTGACAGAGAGCGGTGCATAATGTGCAAACGTTGTATCCGCTTCTGCGACGAAATAGCCGGCGAAAAGCAACTTGAGCAGGTTGAGCGAGGTTGGCACAGTTACATTGCTGTTGCTGAAGGGGAGGAACTTGACAACATCTTTTCGGGCAATGTCATTGATATTTGCCCTGTTGGGGCACTCACGAGTTTGCACTACCGATTTGCTGCTCGCCCTTGGGAGTTGAAACGAACGGAAACGGTTTGCCCTAAGTGTCCGATCCACTGCACTATCTTCGCCGATTGCAGGTTCAATCACCCGGTTAGGTTTGTTCCTGCGGGTGAGAACTTGAAGGTCAACGACATTTGGATGTGCGATATCGGTCGGTTTGAACAAAAGCAACCCCACATTGAGCATCGGCTCACCACCCCGCTAATACGAGTTGATGGCGAACTTCAAGGGTTCGGTTGGGAAAAAGCTCTTGATACACTTGCTGACTTTTTCCGCGCTTTGCCCCTTGAATTTCGCGCCGAAATCGCTTTCTTAGGCAACGCTGCGATGACGAACGAAGAAGCATACTTGTTCCAAAGGTTTGCGAGGAGCGTTGTGGGTTCAGGCAGCATTGATTTCTTTGGGCGTGACCAGTTAGTCAGTGATTTGGTCCGGCAAGGCGGCAAAGCCGGGTTGGGCTTTGATGTTTATTCGCTTCAAAAAACCGATTTCGCCCTTGTGCTCGGATGCAACATTTACCGCCACTTGCCAATTGCTTGGCTTTGGATTTTGCAGGCTGTGAAGAAACAAAGGGCTAAGTTGGTAGTTGTTGGAGTCAGCGAAGAAAAGCCACGAATGAAACGGTGGGCGTGGAAGTGGATTGAGGGATTAGGGGCAAGTGACTGGAGACTTGACAAGTTTGCTCGAATTTTGGTTGAGGCAATTGATGGCGCTGTAAATGAAGGGGCAGTGAAGGAGTTGGGAGTTGAGCCGAGTGAAGTTGCTGAAATTGCTCAAGGGCTGAAACAAGCGGAGCGCCCCATTGTCATTTGCGCTTCAAGCAATGACCCCCAACCCATTGCACCAGAAACGGTGTCAAGGTTGCGACAAAAACTCGTCAAGCCAAACTGGGATTCGGTTTGCTATGCCCTTCACTTCGCCAACGAGCGAGGTTGTATGGAAGCAGGATTGACACCCGATTACCTGCCCGGATTAAGACCCGTTGACGACGAAGCGATGTGGTTAGTGCTGCAGCGCCTTTGGGGCGATGGAACACCACCGCAGAAAGGTTACGATGCGAAAGGGGCTTTGGAAGCAGCGAGGGAAGGGAAATTGCAAGTTGCGTGGGTAGTTGACCCATCGCCGGTTTACGAGTTGCCCGACGAAGTTGTTGACGCACTCGCCAATGTCCCGAACTTGATCGTTAGCGCTTCCGTCCTAACGAAACTTGCCGAAAGGGCATGGCTCGTTTTGCCTGACTTGACATTTTACGAAAAAAACGGCAGTTATACGAACTGGGCAGGAACATTGCAAATCGTTAGGAGAGCGGTTGAACCGCCATCGGGGGCAAGGTCTTTAGCTCGAGTTCTGATGTCGCTTTCCGAGCGTTTGGGCAAACCCATCAGTTATTTGACCCCAAAAGCCGTTTTGACCGAACTGGACACTTTGCGGGTGTTAAGCGGGCTAACGCGAAAGTAAGTGGAAGGTTTTTTCGCGGGTGCTGGAATCCACTTTCTTCGGTTGGCAGCGACTCTTCCTTGCGAGTATTCGCCAATCAACGGGGATACTTGTTTTCGCATTCGCACCTTCACGCTTCCCCACCATTGAAGAATTCCCCGAAGAGGTTACGCGGTTGCGACGAACCGTCACCGCCACCGTTTTGAGAGCGCCACTCGGACGGTCGTAAAGTGGTTTCTGAGAATGTGGCTGTTGGCTGGAAGAAGTATTTGGTCTCACCGGCGGTGTTGATGCCTTTGAGGGACTTGACGCGGAAGATAATGGGGTAGCCTTTCGTGACATTGCCCAAAGCGAGTGCGTGGTAACGCTTTAGACGCTTTACATAGGCTGTCTCTTATACACATCT
>JANZZQ010000053.1 GCA_026419315.1 Armatimonadota bacterium
GTGTATAAGAGACAGGGTGCGGGCTGTGTTGTTTGACTTTGATGGAGTTTTGGCTGATAGCGAACGATTGCACTACGAAGCGCTTGTGCATGTTTTGAAAGAAATGGGTTTGAACTTAAGTTGGGAAGAGTTCAAGCAGGGGTGTATAGGAGTGCCTGAATGGGACGCCGTTCAATGGGCGTTAAAGCGAAATGGAGTAGACGACAATGAAATAGTTGCGGAAGTTTTGCGGAGAAAGACTCAAATCTACGATTCTTGGCTAACCGAGCGATTAAAAGTTGCCGATAAAATGGTGGATGTAATTAGAGTGCTTGCCCAAAACTTCGTTTTGGCAATTGCTTCGGGTTCGTTCCGCCGTCAAATTGAAGCAGTGCTTTCCCGCGAGGGGGTTCGCGAACTTTTTCCCGTGATCGTAACTTGCGAAGACTACGAGCAAGGCAAACCAGACCCTACCCCTTTCCTATTGGCGATTGAGAGGTTGAACAAATTTGTTTTGCCCCCATTGAGGCCGCACGAGTGTCTTGTCGTTGAAGACTCACCCGCCGGCATACAAGCGGCGAGAAGTGCGGGAATGTTTTGCGTTGCTGTCAGGAGCTATTACGACGACGAAGCACTCAAAAATGCCGACCTCATTATAGACGATTTGAAAGGACTGCTTTCGCCGAAAGTTTGGGAACACTTTCAAACGACGCCGTTGCTATAATCCTTGACAGGCTCAGGGTCGAAGGAGCGCGCCCGCAAGCGAGGAGTTGGGCGATGGTTCACGAGACTTTCGTAATTGAGCAAGTCAAAGAGAACTTGGCAAAAGTTAAGGAGCGCATCGCCCTCGCCGCCGAAAGAGTGGGGAGAGACCCGTCGGAAATCGTTCTGGTTGGTGCAACTAAGTCAGTTGATGTTGAAAGAATCCGCGCTGCGATTGAAGCAGGGTTGGAGCACATAGGCGAAAATTACGCTCAAGAGGCGTGGGCAAAATACCAGCAAATCGGCGATGCCGTAACTTGGCACTTCATTGGACATCTGCAAACCAATAAAGCAAAATTGGTGGTTCGGTTCTGCCGTTTTGTGCAGTCCCTTGACCGTTTGGCTTTGGCGGAGGAATTGAACAAAAGGGCTGAGCAAATCGGTCGCATCGTTGATTGTTTGGTTGAAGTAAACATTGGCGGTGAAGAGACAAAGAGCGGTGTCCCACCAAGCGAAGTTGAAAATCTCATCCGCCAAGTTTCTCAATTCCCAAACATTAGAGTTGTCGGGTTGATGGCTATGCCTCCTTTTCTGCCAGACCCAGAACAAGTTCGCCCATACTTCAAACAAACGAGGGAACTGTTTGAACGGCTCAAAAATATTGATTTGCCGCGAGTTGAAATGCGCTATTTGTCAATGGGCATGAGCCACGATTTTGAAATCGCAGTTGAAGAAGGCGCAAATATGGTGCGGATCGGCACAGCGATTTTCGGCCCGAGACCGAACAAGGGGGGTGAAAGAAGATGAATTGGTTGGCGAGACTTTTTGGCATGATACCGCCGGAAACCGAGGAGGAAGAGTTGGATAATCCGTCAGGGTCCCAAAGTAGGTTGTTGCCGTGGAAAGTCGTCAAAAACAAGAAACCCTCAGTTTGGGCAATTACGCCCCGCAAGTTGGAAGACGCAGTTCGCGCTGCCGATAGATTAATTGAAGGCGCGGCGGTCTTCGTCAATTTGCAGCACATTGACTCAGCGAAGGCTCAAAGAATTGTTGACATGTTAGCGGGTGTCAGTTACGCTTTGCGAGGGACTTTCTACGAAGTAGGCAGGCGCCTCTTCCTGTTCGTCCCTCCAAATGTCCCCGTAGGCGGTGACGAGGAAACTGTGAAGGCAATTTCAGCTCTTTTTACCGGGATCGGCGGAGCAACCGAAAGCGAAATTGAATTGCCTGTGAGGTGAAAGTCATGTTTGACTGGTTGGTTTGGTTGGCATTTGATTTGTTTTTCCTGCTCATGCTCGCCCGCTGTGTCATCTCATGGTTCAGACCGTCCCATTACCATCCGATTGTCAAGTGGGTGGAGAACACCACAGACCCGATACTTGCCCCAATCCAGCGAATACTCCCACCATGGAAAACGGGCGGTCTTGACTTCTCCCCTGCCATCGCTACCCTCGTCGCTTGGATTGTCGCCAGGGTTTTGACGGAAATACTGCCTTGAACCGAGGTGACCGAAGTGCCATTGACACCAGCGGAGATTGTTCGTTGGCAATTCAGGCGACGCTTTTTTGGATACTCAGTAAAAGATGTCAAAGAGTTTGTTCAAAAGGTGAGCGAGACCGTCGCAGAACTGATGGAGGAGAACAGACTGCTTAAAGAAGAGCGGGAGCGTTTGTTGGAAAAATTGCAGGTTTATCAAGCAATCGAGCAACAATTGCAAAATGCCCTTGTCGTTGCGGAGAAAACTGCCGACGAAATCAAAAGGCAAGCTCAACGGGAAGCAGAACTCATTATCGCTCAAGCCCAACGAGAATCCGAAGAGATGCGGGCAAACGCTCGCCACCAAGTCCAAATCGCAATGGACGAAGTAGAACAAATCAAGCGACTTCGGATGAAATTGGAGGCAGAGCTGCGCCACATGCTCCTGTCCTACCTTGAATTGTTAGAGAGAGCCGGAAGGGTTCACGAAGTTGAGGTCAAACTCGACGAAGAACCGCTGGACTGAAAACTTTACTGAGCCATATTGACAGCGGAGGGAATTCGTGGCATTATAAAAATGCCTCTTCGCTCCGGGGTAGCTCAACAGGCAGAGCGGCGGGCTGTTAACCCGCGGGTTGCAGGTTCGAGTCCTGCCCCCGGAGCCATATCTCCTTAAGAGACTTCCCCTCCCATAAATCGCTCCGCAAAATCTGCACCATCATTGCCCCCGAAAGCGAACTTCAGGTGGTGCTAAGGAAGAGAGTGATCGGTCTCGCTTTCGTGGCACCATTGACTGCTTTGTTGGCCGGTTTTTTATGGGTTCGTGGTTCGCTATCTCCGATGTGACCGTTCCGCTCAAGATGTCAACCCCTTTCAGGTTCACGGTAATAAGCGACCACCATGCTGGTGCGGGAGGACAAAGTCTGGACAAAGCCCGAAAGGCTATTCAGAAAGCGATGGGGAAAAGACCAGACGCAAGTTTCTGCTCAGAGATTTTGTGCACGGTAGAAAAGCAGTCCCACGCATTGAACTTGCCTTGAAAGGAATTAAAGCACCGCTCGGCGTTTATGCCGTTTTAGGCAACCACGACCGCGTTGAATGTTTATCAAGTTGCATCTTCCCTTCAGCGAGTCGACGTTAGTTTGCTGGTCAATGAATGTGATTTTGCGTAAAGTCAAATCCACCGTTGCAATTGTTGGCATTGACAATTTGTGGAAAGTGAGGAACCCAATTGGAGGAATGCGTTTCGCGGCATTCCGAAGGGCACGTTGGCGATTTTGATTTCCCACACCCTGACGCTGTAATTTTCTGGCTCACAAACCATGAACAACGGGAGTTGACGAGGTATGCCTCAGTTTCAAAAGGAGACACAAATCGCTATGGTTCATTTCTCCGCCGACAACCCGTCGGACTCATCTTATCTGGTCACACCTGCGGTGGGCACGTTCGGTTACCTTTGAACCGAATTCTTTGTCGCTTGATTAAGCGTCGCGGTATACCCGGCCACGGAGTATGGCTGGCGTCACCCTTGCAGTTTGAGAGACATAGGGACAACTTGGGTTTACGTCACGAAAGGGATAACAGTGGGTAACCGACTCCCGAGAGTGTTCAACCCACCTGAAATTGCAAATTGTTGAACTTCGGTGAAGGGGTGCCATCGTGCTCCACACACTATCAGGGCAAAGGAAAACTTGGCATACTTAGGAAGTGGGGATTTGCGAGCATGCTTTAAATTGCTCTTTGCTCAAAAGCCGAGGGTTCGGCTCTGTCCGAACTGGGAAAAATTCGCCTTGTGTGAGCATGTAAAAGCCAGTTCGGAAAAGTTGCGGACGGACTTCACCCGCCCTACCTTTCGCCGATTGAAGAATAGCGTTTTGGAAGTCGGTCATCAACTGCGGGCTGAAGCCCGCGGGCGTGAGTCTTCGGTAAGTTCAAAAGTGACTGTGGGCTGGAATCCGTAGCGTGACAATGACCGAAAACAGCGTTTGCGATAGAGCGTGCTTGCAATTTCTGGTCGCCCGTTCTTGAGGAGTGAAGGATTATGAAGGGCGTGTTTGCAATCATCGTTGCTGGTCTTGTTTCGCTTGCGCTTTTGGGCGCCGATAAACCGATACCTTGGTGGCAACCTTTGAAGCAAATTAAGGCTTGGCATTTGAACCAGAAAGGGCAACAAGCATATCGCGCTAATGAGCCTGATAAAGCATTGAAGGCTTTTCGTGAAGCGAGGGAAGTTGCTGGTGAACACCCGATTTTGCGTTTCAACGAAGGGACTACTTTGATGGCTCTTGGGAAATTGAAAGAAGCGGAGCAAGCGCTTAGGTCAGCGCTGAAAGGAATCCCGCCTCAACAAGTTCGCGAGCAAGCGTCAGCCCACTACAACTTGGGCAACCTTTACTTTGCACAAAAGCGATGGAACGAAGCTGCGAAAGCATACATCGCTGCACTCAAACGAACCCCAAACGATTGGGACGCAAAGTTCAATCTTGAATTGGTTTTGAGGCAGCAACAAAAAAAGCCACCACAGTCTCAGCAAAAGAAGCAACCGCCCCCTCCACCCCCGCCACCACCCGTTAACGAGAAAAAACCCTTGATGAAGCAGTTGCAGGGGAGGTTGACTGCACCATGGCACGGGGAAAGAGATTGGTAGGAACAGCCCGCAACGGGAAGGTAATTTTGGTTACGGTGCTTTTGGGATGCATGTTGGTTTGGGATTTGCTTAACGCTCAGCCCCTTCGCAGCAGTGTGACTCTGAAGCGCGGAAGCATAACCTTGAAGGTGTTCCTTGAAGAACCGAAAATCCCGATGGGAGGAATTTTCCTTCTCAAGATCCAAGCAACTGCCCCCGGGGATTTGTATGGGGATGCCGTTAAGTTTGAATTGCCTGTTCTTTGGGCTGATAGGGTTGTTCAATTGAGCGCAATCTCCGACCGGGAAAATTTTGAGCGAGCGGGAAGAATCTGGACCCGAATCACATACACCTACCGGCTTGCCCCGCTGGTGCTCGGAAGAATTCGCTTTGACGGTCTTCAAGTCACTGTGTTGAAAGAACGCTTTTCCATCCCGACCATTGAAGGGGTAGTGGTCAGCGGAGCTGCTCAAGAGCCAGAACAACCTACTGGACCGCCAGTGAGGGTGAGCGCGAAAGTCAGTTCAAGTCAAGCCTATGTCGGTGAGCAGGTCGTTTACACGCTCCAGTTTGCCGCCTTAGCCAACGTTGACTTCGCTCAACAACCAACTTATGAAGCTCCATCAGCGGAAGGTTTCTGGGTTGAAGAGTTTCCGAAAATCGTCCGCTCATATCAGGGTGGCTATGAGGTTCAAAAAGTGATGATAGCTCTCTTCCCGTTGCAGGTTGGCGAGTTGAAGATCGGCAGGTCAAAAGTCACTGTCCGACTTTACGGCTCTTCCCTTCCCGATGAATACCAAACGAACGTTCTGCAAGTTAAAGTCAAGCCATTGCCTCAACCCCATCCCAAAGGGTTTCAAAATTTGGTTGGGCAGGTTGTCGCATCCGTAACTGTAGACCCGGAAACGGTAGGGGTGGGTGAAACCTTGACTGTCAAGTTGAGGGTTGAGGGAACTGCGAACTTGAGAAACTTGGAGCAAGCACCAGAGTTGTCCTTGCCCGAAGTTGTTGTCGGTTTGCCAAGGGAGCGACTGAGCACGACCGAGAGGGAGGGGAAATTGTGGTTTATTCGCGAATTCACATGGCGCATCGTTCCAAGAAAGGAAGGTAAGTTGACCATCCCATCCTTCCAAATCCCTTACTTTGACCCCAAAGCCCAAAAATACAAGGTCGCTTCAACCGAACCTGTCAAGGTGAAGGTGTTGCCAGGCGCGATTTTGCCAACAGCAGTTTCACCGACGGTTGAACCGGAACCTTTCCCTATAACATTGCCAATAGCGGGGTTGATTGTCGTTTTGGGGCTTATCGTTGGAGCAATTGGGCTGAGATATTGGCAACAGAAGCGCTGGCTCGCTTCGGTTCCGGTCTCCGACCCTCAACTTCGCCAAACTGTCTTGACATTTCGTCAGCAAGGGTCAACTGCTTTTGGCAGAGCCGTAAGAAACTGGCTTAGAGAACAGGTTTACCAGCGCACCGGAGTGCTTCTGTCACCAAATGACCCTCCCGAGCGGGTCCAGCAATTGCTGATGGAGAAGGGAGTCAGCGAAGCGGCAGCAAATTCAATTAAGGAAGTTTGGGAATTGACGAACCGTTCGTTGGCATGGGATGAAGCAGTCTCGCTGCTTCAACATGCTTCAGAATTGCCACAAAGGTTATGAGCGAGGGAGAGAAAGTGAAATCGTTGGGTGAGATTTTAGAAGAGATTCGCAAGCGTTTAGATGTGAAGGAAACTTTGCGCGAAGAAATTCTTCCCATTGCCCGCCAACTCGTTAGGGAAAGCGCAACCCTCATCAAAAATGCCCACCGCAAAGAATGGGATGAAGCGAGTTCACGAAGAAACGCGTTGTTGAACGCGGTTCAAAACCTGCGAGCAAAATTGTCAAACTCACCCGACCTCTGGTTTGCGGGCTTCGTCCAAGACGCCCTCAAAGAAGTGGCAGAAGCGTGCCTCGTTTATTCTCTGCTTCGCGGTGAACCCGTTCCAACCCCAGAAGAGTTAGGGGTAGATGACGCCCCTTACCTGAACGGTCTTTTGGAAGCAATGGGTGAACTGCGTCGCGCCGCTCTGGACTCAATTCGCAGCGAAGACTTGACAACCGCTGAACGATTCCTTGCCATCATGGACGAAGTTTACTTTGCTGCAATAAGTTTTGACCAAGCGGATGCAGTAACTCAAGGGGCAAGGCGGCGAACAGACACGCTCAGGGCAATCTTGGAACGAACCCGCAGCGACATAACCTTAGCCACTCAATACCGCAAACTCGCCAAACTCCTTCCAATTGCCTCAGAAATCACCGGAGAAGAGGAAGAACTTTTGCCTTGACAAATCACAAAGTTTGAAGTTTCTCACCGACACCTGCGTGCAGTTCAAACTTGTCATGCAGGACATTGACCGCCCGCACCATGTCCTCCTCCAAGACGAGGCAGGAAACGGAATGTTGTGCATCAGCGACTTGCAAGACAGTTATGTTGGCATCAACCATCGCTTCCAAAATCCGAGCCATAATCCCCGGAACTTCGCGGGTGTTCAAGACGACGAGACTGACAATAGCGCAGTTAGTCACGACCTCAACAGGGGCATCTTCAATTTCCAACTTCGGCTGAATTTGCTTCAGCATCCTCTTTCTCTCCCTGTGGGCAACACTGTTCGGCGACATCGTTAACAGGTATAAACGGCTGTGGCGGTTGACAGAGACGGGGATTGTCAACCCGTCAAGCAAATTCCTCACCTTCTCAAGGTTGTCCCTTACGATAGCGAACTCAAACAAGTTTTTGC
>JANZZQ010000054.1 GCA_026419315.1 Armatimonadota bacterium
CCCAATCCTTTCCGGTTGACCGCCACTCCACTCCTCAGCGAGCAGCTGCAAGCAACTTTTCTGCTCTATAGGGTCGGTAATTGAAGCCAGCAACCGAACCGCAACCTGAAGCCCCTCCGTGGATAAGTTCGGATGCCTCTTGACCAACCAAGTTACCCTGAATTTTGTCAAGGATTCAGCCCGCTCGAGCAAATCCCGGAAGCCGACAGCACCAAAGTCTCTGATGAAACCGTCAGGGTCAAAGCCCTCGGGCAAATCAACGAACCGAACTTCCATCTCGTTCATTCGGAACAAATCAGCACTTCTCATGGCAGCATTTAAGCCTGCAGAGTCGCGGTCGTAAGCGATGATGATTCGGTTGGTGTAGCGCTTGAGGATTTGCACAGTGTCGGCGTTTATAGCAGTTCCCATCGTTGCGACAGTGTTGGTGAACCCCGCTTGATGCAAACTTATCGCGTCCATGTAGCCTTCAACAAGAATGACCTCGCCTTTCTCGCGAATTGCGTTGCGAGCCAAGTTCAACGCGTAGAGGACTTTTCGCTTTTGAAACAGGGGGGTTTCCGGGGTGTTGAGATATTTCGGCTCGCCTTCGCCCAAAACCCTACCACCGAAACCGACAGGTTCTCCTTGAGGGTTGAAAATCGGGAACATCAAACGGTCGCGGAATCGGTCAATGAAACCTTGACCGTCCCGGACTTTCTGAGCCAAACCGACTTGGAGCAATTCGCTCGCTTGGAAACCCGAGCTTTGGGCTGTCTTGACGAGGATGTCCCAAGACGCAGGGGCGTAACCCAAACGGAACATGCGAGCGGTTGATGTGCTGATTTGCCGTTGGAAAAGATATTGGCGTGCCCGCTCACCGACTTCTGATGCCCACAGCACTCGTTCGTAAAACTCAACTGCCCATTGGTTCAATTGCAAAAGCCTTTCTCGCGCCCACTCTTCTCTCCTCGTAGCAGGTGAAGGTTGCCATCGGATCCCCAGTTGACGGGCCAACTTTGCGACAGCTTCAATAAATGTCAAGCCTTCAATCCGTTGCACAAAGTCAATGACATCGCCACCTGCGCCACAACCGAAGCAATGCCAAAGTCCCTTTTCCGGGCTAACGAAAAAGGAAGGTGTTTTCTCTTGGTGGAAGGGGCAAAGAGCCTTGTAATTTTTGCCTGCAGGGACAAGCCTGACATATGCGCTGACAACCTCAACGATATTCGCTTGCTCGCGAATGAGGCGGACAATGTTTGTGTCCGGCATTAGACAGTGCCGCCTCCCACTCTTTCAACGCGTGAGAGTCACTTGCCCAGGTCGGAAGATGAAGATGCGAACGACTTTGTTCTCAAGCAAAGTGAACTCAACGTTGCTGCTGCGGTGGTAACGCAAAATCAAGTTGCGAGTCGGGGTGTTGACAACTTGTAAGGTGAGAGGGTTGTAATAAACGATTTCGTCAGGCTGACCGTAACGCAACAAAACTCGTTGCAAATCGTCGCCCAACTTGATCGACTTGAACGGGTCACCCTTTGCGGTTCGCGCACCGTCATATCTTCGACCAGCGACAGTAATGGCTACGACCCTCAATTCATTGCGACCGCCTACTTCCACCAACTCCATCAAGAAGTTCAAGTGAGCGCCTGGTCGGCGATAGACGAAGTAAATTTCGTTTATTTCAGGCTGGACAAAAGGTGGAATTACCCAAGGTAACTCTTCAGGGCGAGGGAAAGTTGGTGCAACACCCGTTGCCCCTGCTGCTCCAGCCATACCTGGCATCATTGGGGCACCCGGGAATGCTCCCATCTCTCCCATTTCCCCCGGCAATATACCACCGGGAGCCATTGGACCGCCGGGAATACTTGGCATTCCGGGTCTGCCCACCGGTGCGCCTGCAAGCTGAGCCATTCCACCAACTCCAGCCATCACACTCGGCAGTGTTGGCTGACCACCAAAACCGCTCCCCATCCCCGGTGCACCTATGAAACCGGGACCCCCGGGCATCATCGGTCCACCTGGCACCATCGGACTGCCAGGCATTCCAGGCATCCCGGGCATTCCTGGCATCATGCCGGGTTGAGTAGGCGTGGGGCTCCGTCCAACAATGTAATCAGGCATCCCGTAGATCTTGAACAAGCAAGTTGACTTGAGTTCACCTCGCTCATCGTAATCAATGAACGGTGCTCCTAACCGGACCCCTGCCAACTGCTCTTCCAACCCTCTTGAAACTTGGGCGAAAGCGAAAGCTATCAAAAGGCTCAACCCACACCCTACCGCCAACTTGACAATTTTTCTATCTCGCATTGAACTCACCCCCTGAAAAACTCTTTTGCGCTGTCAACGCAACTGAATGCGTTCCGGCAGGAAGATGAAGATGCGCATGACTTTGTTGTTCACGACAAGGAACTCAATGTTGCTGCTTTCGTGATAACGGAGCGAAAGCATGGAGAATATGCCCACGGGCGTTGGCTGGATGGGTTGGATTTGACCGACGAGACGCGCAGAATCGGGTGGACCATATCTGAGCAAAACCCGCTGCAAATCGTCACCAAGTTCTATTGACCTAAACGGGTCACCCAAAGCGGTTTTTGCGTAAGGGAACTTTTCCCCAGCTACTGCGATGGCAATCACGATACCGTCTTGTTCCAGGAAACTCAAAGCAGCCTGTCCACGACGATAGAGCCAAAGTCTTTGGTTTTGCTGAGGTTGTATGAAGACAGGGATAGCCCACGCAAGTTCGCTTGGTATGGGTGTTGTTGCCCCCGCTCCCATACCCACTCCAGGCATCATCGGTGTTCCTGGCATTTCGGTTGGCATAGTTGGTCCTCCGGGCATCCCGCCTGGCACTATCCCTGGCGCCCCTCCATAGGGCATACTAGAGGGAGGACCGCTTGGCACACCTCCTGGCCCAGGCCTCATGAACGGCGGTTGGCCACCAAATCCACTCCCCATCCCTCCAATTCCACCAGGCATCATTGGGCCTCCTGGCATCATTGGTGCGCCAGGCATTCCCGGCATCATGGGAGCGCCAGGCATTCCCACAGTAGGCTGAACTTGCACTGCTGTGGGGACGATGATGAAGTCGGGAAGCCCCCAAACCCTCAGCAAACATGTCGGCTTCAAATTCCCGTTTTCATCCTTGTCAATGACGGGGGAACCCAAACGAATTCCCGCTAACTGAACTTCCAAACGGCGCTGTTTTTGAGCTACCGCAAACAAAACAACGCTCCCAACTATGATCAAAACCGAGCAAAGCGTTTGCCGACGCATCTCCACCAACATCTCTATCGCCTCCCATATCGCGTTCGGCTGCTTCAAGTTTAACAGCGCTGTCGCTAATGTAAAGACGATTGTGGCAAAATTTATGTCCGACACTTCGCTACTTTCGTTTCTGCAGCAGGAGGGATGTCCATGCCTTTGAGGCTTACGAAAAGCGGTTACGAACGACTGCGAAAAGAACTTGAGCAACTATATCAACGCCGCATCCAGCTCATCGAAGAAGTTCGTGAAACAGGCGCTGAGGGCGATTTGAGGGAAAATGCTGGTCTGGATGCAGCGAAGCGTTCTTTGGGTTTGGTGGAAGCGCGAATCAAACACCTTGAACAGCAGTTGATGGATGCCGAGATAATTGAGCAAGATGGTCAACCCGAGTGTGTTGATGTTGGGGTCGTTGTGACTTTGGAAGATCTGAACAGCGGTGACTTGGTTCGTTACAGAATTGCCGAAAGCTTGGAGATGGATTTGTCAAGTCCAATCAAGGTCGCGACGCCGAATTCGCCTTTAGGGCAGGCATTGAGGGGAAGAAGGGTCGGTGATGAAATAGTCGTCTCTTTGCGAACGAAAACCCAACAACTGAGGATTGTGGACATTTCTTGGGATGGAGCTGAGTTTGACAACCACTTCGCCGGGGACAACGAAACAACTCTGCAATCACAGGGTGACCAGTAGACGTTGAAGTTCCGTTAGGCTGTGAACGGAAACGACTTGCTTGGTAGCGAAAATTTGTTTGAGGAGGTTCGCCGCTTCTCCGTTGACAAAGTCTCTGTCACCGATCGTTTCAGGATTGAACACAACGACCAACCCATTAGCCGCCTCCAATATGGCTTTGAGGTTGACGATGTTTCCCCAACCAAACGGGACATCAGTCAAGATTACAACTTCCGCCTCGGCAACCATTCGCTTGGTTCGCTCAAAGGCTTCGTTTGATATTGGCATGAACGGTTGTTCTTCAACGACTGGAATTCCAAGCAATTGTGCAGCTTCGTAATCGCTGTCGCCTTTGTTCAGTGCCCCCGCTGTGACTTGACAACCTGAAGCAACCAAAACAGCCATAACCTCGGACCCTGTTCCTCCCCCGCAGACGACATGGACCCGCACACCCCGAGATGACAAAATGCGTCGCTCTGAAAGAAGAATGATTGGCTTGCCGTTCAAAGGGTGACGGGTGACGACGACAGGGACACCGTAAACTTGTTGAATGTTTTGAGCCGTTAAAACTTCATCCGCTTCACCCATAGCGAAAATGCGACCTTGATGCATCAAGATGAAACGCCGACCAAGCATCGCCGCTAAGTTCAGGTCGTGAAGGACGGCGAGGACCGTGATGTTTCTTTCTCGGTTGAGCCTTTGAATGAGTTCAACGACTTCGAGTTGGTAGTGAAGGTCCAAATTCGCTGTTGGTTCGTCAAGCAAAAGCAACTGCGGTTCCTGCGCCAGAGCCTTTGCGATGAGAACCCTTCGCTGTTCGCCTCCCGAAAGTTCAATGAACAATCGGTCCCTCAATTCCCAAATATCGGTTGATTCCATCGCTTCACGAACGACTTGCCAATCGCGCTGGGACAGCGGTGCAAGGGGCGGAACATGGGGCGTTCTGCCCATCGCAACTATGTCTTGAACAGTGAAGCTGAAGACACTGCCTTCGGATTGAGGCACCACGCACAAAGTTCGCATTAGTTGAATTGTCGGCAATTCCGAAATATTGCGACCGTCCAAAAGAACCATCCCAACTTTCGGCGACACAACTTTAGCTATAGTCTTCAGCAGCGTGGTTTTGCCGGCACCGTTTGGTCCAAGAATAACGACCAAGTCGCCTCGCTCGATTTCAAAACTCACATCCCGCAAAACCGGACAAGTTGCCTAAGTCACGCTGCCCCCGAGACCGGAAAGCATGGATGTAATTTTTTCGTCGGGCTTTTCCGTCACCCTTGTCATGATCTCACCGTTCCATTTGCTTCGGTTTTTCATCAGGGTTTTTTGGAAGCAATTTCCCAGCCGGCGTTTTTCAGCGCGGGTTAACCCCCCACCTTGTGACATTCCACCTTAGAGCAAAGGCAGTGCCTATGCCGAAAAATTGCCCTTTGCAAGGCATGTTTTTTGCTGAGCCGAAGAAATTGTCGGCGGGATGCGAAAACACGCCCAATGTAATTGCCTCGTTCACAATTGCCGTTCAAGGATAAACCGCACAAGTGCTTTAAGGGTGTTTGCTTCGTTGCCAAAAATCAATAGCGCTTCAATTGCCCTTTCAACCGCCTCAGCGGCCATCTGGCGCGATTTTTCCAGCCCAAAAACCATTGGGTAGGTCAGTTTCTTTTGCTGTTTGTCTTTGCCGACGCTTTTCCCCAACTTTTCTGGGTCGCCGATTTCGTCTAAGATGTCATCGGTTATTTGAAACGCCAAACCGAGCCAATAGCCGAAATCATTGAGCGCAACAAGCTGCTCCTCGGTTGCATTGCCAATCAGACCACCGATGACGCAGCAAGCTTGCATTAACGCTGCAGTTTTGCGTTCGTGGATGAGCAAAACTTTCTCGGGCGACCTATCGGAATAGCCTTGAGCCTGCTCGGTTATGTCAAGGGCTTGACCTCCGACAAGCCACCTTGAGCCAGCTGCTTTTGCGAGGACGGCAACGCATTTCAATGCAACCTCTGCCGGCACACCTCTTTCGGGCAGTTTCGTCGCTAACAACTCAAAGGCAAAAGTTTGCAATGCATCACCGCAAAGCACCGCTATCCCTTCACCGAAAACTTTGTGGCAAGTGGGTTTGCCCCTGCGAAAATCGTCGTTGTCCATTGACGGCAAATCGTCGTGGACAAGGGTGTAAGTGTGCAGAACTTCAACGGCGCAGGCTGCAGGCAGAGCTTTATCCTCATCCCCTCCAACAACTCTGCAGCATTCAAGCACCAAAAAAGGTCTCAACCTTTTGCCGCCGGCAAAGAGGCTGTATCGCATAGCCTTGTGAAGCACCGATGGAATCTCATCTTCTTTCGGCATCCACTCGTCCAAAGCAGCGTCGATTTTTTGGCGACATCTCTCCAAACGATGAATCAATTCGGCAATTTCGGTTTCAACCTTCACGGGACTTCACCACCGTCAAAACAGGCCTTTGACGCTCTTGGACTTTTATCGGGATAGTTTGAGACCACACCCGTCAGTGCAAATCAAATCCTTGCCCTACAAATCTGGCTCAAAATTGGTGACTTTAATTGTTCCGTCGTCAGCGAGCGTTATCATCCTGATTCGCTTCTCTGCTTCGTTGAGTTTTTGCTCGCAAAACTGTCTTAGCCTTTGCCCTTCCTCGTAAAGCCTAACGGTTTCGTCAAGGCTCAACTCCCCAGATTCCAACAGGCGGACAATTTCCTCAAGCCGAGCCATCGCCTGCTCAAAGGTCAAAGTTTCACCGTGTTCAGGAATTGGCTCCATCGGCAACCTCATCGCCTTTCACCACCTCTTCAACGGCGACCTTAAGTTTGCCATCGGCGAGAATGACTTCTGCTTGCTGCCCCTCTGAGAAATGAGCGACACGGGTCAAAACTTGACCGGAGATTGGGTCTCGGACAAGAGCGTAGCCGCGCTGCAAAACCGCAAACGGGTTTAAGGCTTCCAGTTTGTTTGCAAGCAATTCCAAATTGCGACGATTTCGGCTCATTGAAAATTCGGACAAAGCACTGAGTGCGTCAGCATAACGATGTAACCGTTCACGCCATTGAGCCAGTTGGGCGTGAGGGCTTCTATGGGCAAGACGATTGGAAAGTTCCAATAATTGCCGCCGCTTTTCGGCGAGCGAGTTTCGCCCCAAAGATTCAAGCCTGACACCAATCCTGTCAATATCTTGCCTGAAATCTGAGAGCAAACTCATCGGGTCAATAAAGCACCTCCGCTCGCTTAGACGACGCCAGTGCTCCCTTGCTTGTCTGAGCCTGCTTTTGATGGCTTGCCTGAGCCTAATTTCAAGTTGCTTTAACCTGTCAAGCAACTCCTGCTTGTCAGGGACAACCATTTGTGCGGCGGCGGTAGGCGTCGGTGCCCTGACATCGGCTGCGAAATCTGTCAAAGTGAAGTCAATCTCGTGACCAACAGCGCTGACGGTTGGGATTCGCGATTCGGCAACAGCTCGGACAACTATCTCCTCGTTGAAAGCCCACAAGTCTTCAATTGACCCACCGCCTCGCCCGATGATGAGAACATCTATCTTGCCCACTATCCTTTCAACTTCCTCGGAGTTCGCCAAATTGATGGCTTTAGCGAGCGAATCGGGAGCATCTTCTCCCTGAACCAAAGCTGGGAACAGGAT
>JANZZQ010000055.1 GCA_026419315.1 Armatimonadota bacterium
GTCCCGAGACAAATAAAACAGCACCGGTTACACGGTGCTGTTATTTTCTATGCGTGGGCGAGGCTTATCTAATCTCGCCGATTGACATCCATTGCAGGCCAACGCCCTGTCAAAAACTCAAAAGGAAGGGGGGTCAAACTTTGAAAAAGCGTTCTGCATTCACGTTGATTGAGTTGCTGGTCGTAATAGCGATCATTGCCATCCTGGCGGCGATTCTGTTCCCGGTGTTCAGCCAAGCACGCGAAAAAGCGAGGCAGTCAAACTGTTTAAGCAACATGAGGCAATTTGGGACCGCTTACATGCAGTATGTTCAGGATTATGATGGCACATACCCGTTAGGGTTCGGACACGGCACTGTTGCTGCGATGTGGTTGTGGAACTATTGGCACGCAACCCCGGAAAACTGGCGAAGAAGCATTACTTCTTCAGACCCTCGATGGTATTCCTACCGCGTCCACTGGTCAAACACCCTGGCTATCTACATCAGGAACTTTGGGATTTACGCGTGCCCATCAGGAACTTCAGTTTATGTTTTGCCCGCCAACCACTCTGACCATGTGAACCCAGCTGCCCCTTGGGCCAAAGTCAGTTACAGTTACAACGGTCTCCTGATGGGATTTAACGAAGCGGGTATCGCTAACCCAGCCATGTTGCCTCTTCACTGGGAAGGGCGAGGAAAAGCACAAGTTGAAGGCTTTTCTCTCACAAACCCAGCCCTTATTTGTGATAACGGCTCCGACCCTGACTGCCGCTACAAGGCACGAAGCGCTTCAGGTTGCGCAAGTGGGAACGGGGGCACAAGTGCAATGTTTGGAGTAAGTGAGACGATGTTCATACATCAACGAGGAATTAACTGGACGTTCTCAGATGGGCACGCAAAGTGGCGCAGCGTCGGCACTAACGATTGGCGAACAGACCCTTACGCTAACTACGATGCAAATGGCTTCCCTACCCATTTCTGGTATGACGGTTGCCACGCTTGGCTTTTCCGGCCGGATTACAACTTCCAGTGAGGCTGAGTCGCGGAGGTGGAAGCTATGAAGAACATTCCAACGCCCGTTGCGGTGGTGGTCATTATCGCCGTAGTTGTAATTGTTGTGTTGCTTGGGCTTTGGTATCTCAACCGACCTTCTACCGTTCCTGTCGGTGGGGCAGGGACAGCACCTCAGCCCCTCGTCCCTGGGGAACAGCCTGGACAAACAGGACAACAAGGTGGAAAACCTATAACCCCCACGTATTGAACGCTTAAACGCACTAATGACTGAGTGAGCATCAGTTGCGGACGGAGAGGCGTTGGCGATGAGCCAACGCTTCTTTTTGTTTCCCTGAAGGACGAAACTCATTCGCTTGTTGATGGACTAAACTCGCTGATAGAGTTGCTTGCCACTCAGTATCACTTTCCGTTCGCTTGTCACAGTCACTTGCTTGCCCAAAAGTTTCGCCAGCAAGAACGCTGCTCCCCATTTGTCAAGGGGGCGGTTTTCGCTGCCGCACCTTGGCGACTGAACGCAGGATGGGCAACCCGCTTTGCACGGACAGTTGACAATCGTTTCCAAAGTTTGCTCAAGCAACTCATCCAGTCGCTCGAAGGCTGCTTCGGAGAAGCCAGCTCCGCCGGGGATGCTATCGTAAACAAAAACGGTCGGTTGGCGAGTATCTGGGTGCCAGGGTGCATGTGAAATTCCCGCAACATCGTCAGGGTCAACAGAAATGACCAAAGGAAGAAGCGCAATTGCAGCGTGCTCGCTCGCGTGGAGTGAGCCCATTAGGTGAAATTCATGTCCTTCGAGTTCAGCGACCAAATCGTCGTCAACACAAAACCACAACCCAACCGTCTCAAATTCCTCCGGGGGGAGGTCAAGGATCTCTGCCGAAAGAACTTCATCGGTGAAAAGCCGTAACCGCTTGAATCCAATGACTTGCTCTCGGACCTTCAATTCGCCCAGATACGCTGCCCCAAACCTCATCGGCTTTTGCGACCAAACTGAAAGAACCTCGTTCTCCTTTTGTTCCATCGGCACGGTGTAGTAATCGGTGACCGTCGGTTGAACATAAACCACCTTTTTTGTCAAGTCAATTGCCTCGGCGAAGTAAGTTTCGCCCATGTGCAAGTAGATTGCGCCGGGGTAAAGCGACCTGAAAACACGCCACCTCTCCGCTGTCCCGAGCGATATTCCATTTGAGCGGTTGAGGATTTGGAATTCTTCGGCTGCAACTGAGCGGATGTTGACGTCATCGTGAGGTCTGCCTCGCATCAGCCAAAACTTTCTTTCGCCCTTACTTACAATCCCCTGCTCTTCCAAACGCTCAACCAAAGGGACAAAAAGTTCGCCGAAAAACTCACGGTCGGACTCGCTGAGCGGAAGTTCGTATGCAGCGCACATCAAGTGAGATGCGGCGATGTAAGGGTTTTTAGGGGAGACCGCAATGGGTTCAGCGCCGCGAAGTAAAAATTCGGGGTTGTGGACAATGTGTTGGTCAACGGGATTTGCTGTCGCCACCAAAATAACCAAACCCTCCTTCTGCCTCCCTGCCCTACCCGCTCGTTGCCAAGTGCTGGCTATTGTGCCTGGGTAGCCAACCAAAATTGCCGCCTCAAGTTCACCGATGTCGATTCCCAATTCCAACGCGCTCGTGGCAATAACTCCCAAAAGTTCACCGTTGAACAACTTCCGCTCAATTTCCCTCCGCTCTTCGGGCAAATAACCCGCTCGGTAACTCATCACCTTGTCGCACAAACTGTCAAGCCACTCGCGGGCGAGTTGGTCGCGGACGTAACGAAGGAGCAATTCCGTTCCCATACGGGATTTCGTGAAAACGATTGTGCGAATCCCTTCTTTCAGTAACTTGACTGTCAACTTCACAGCCTCGGTGCTCGCCCTTGCTCTAATGCCTGCATCAATGTCAAGGAAAGGAGGGTTCCAAAAAACGATGGTTTTTGCTGGCATGGGCGAGGCATCGCCTGAGACAATGTGGAAAGGCAAGCCAATTAAATTGTTCAATGCCTCCTCAGGGTTGCCTAAAGTAGCCGATGTGCAAATGAAGACGGGATTGCTGCCGTAAAGTTTACAAATTCGCCTTAGCCTGCGGATAACATAAGCGAAGTTGATGCCGAAGATACCGCGATATGTGTGAAGTTCGTCAACGACGACGAAACGGAGGTTGCGGAAAAAGTGTGTCCACATGCTATGGTTCGGTAAAATCCCGACATGGAGCATATCAGGGTTCGTCAAAACGATTCGGCAATGTTCCCTCACCAACCTTCTCATGTCTGTCGGGGTGTCGCCATCGTAAGTTGAAGCGAGTAATTCTTTCATCAAGCCAAATTCTTGCAACTTCCGAAGTTGGTCTTGAGCCAGTGCTTTTGTCGGGAACAAGTAGAAAGCACGAGCTCTCGGTTCCTTGAGTAAAGTGTCAAGGACCGGCAAGTTATAACACAAAGTTTTGCCTGAAGCGGTCGGAGTAAAGACAGCGACATTTTCACCTCGCCTTGCAGCATCGCACGCTTCCGCTTGATGCTTGTAAAGTCGCTCGACCCCAATTCGTTTTAGTGCTTCCAAAAGTTTTGGGTGCAAAGGCTCTTTTGGGTCGGCGAAAACAGGCTCACGAGCTGGCACGGAAAAAATTGCGACAATTTGGTTGCGGTAATCTGGTGCCCTTTTAAGTCGCTCCAAAAATTCGCTCCATTGACTCCCTTCCATAACCTGTCACCAGACAAAAATCCTGCCGCAATTCAGCCCTGTTCGTAGCAAGGCAACAGAAGGAAGCGAAGTGCCATCAATAATGAGTGAAAAGTGGTAGGTGCAAAGTGAAACAACGGCATTACACCCCGCACTTAGCACCCCACACCGATTTTGATTCCGCTTCGCTAAAGCTTTGTGGCTAACTACGAACTTGTGGTGACTTATTAGGGAGTGAACTGTTGCAAATTCGCTCAGGTGCGTTATCATGAAAAGCGTGAAAAACTTTTTCGGCTCAGGGGACTGAGGGAAAATTGTCAAGGACGGAGTGTGAAGGGGAAGATGGAACGAGAAACAGTTTTGAACTTAACGGAAGAGGTTCGGTCACCTGAGCCGACGAAGATGGTTGTATTGCCTGCTCCTTTTTCGTTTGACAAATTGCCAGTCCAATTGCCCACATACGAGGGTTCAGCCGAGCTGCTTTTATGGCTTTTGCGCCGTCAACTCGTTGAGGTTAACGATGTGCCGGCACAGGACATTGCGCGACAGGCGAAAACTTATCCGCTGCAACCCGTTCAGCGCGCCGATGCTTTAGCCCTCGCTGCTGAACTGGCGTGGCTCAAATCCGCACTGCTTTTGCCTCAACCTGAGCCGGAAGTTTTTGAGTCGCCCCAGGAAGAACCTCAAGATGGCGAACCGTTGCGTCGCCGTTTGCTCCGCCACGCCGCTTATGGTTTGGCAGCAAAGTTCTTAGCCGAACGAAGCAAAATTTGGTCGCAAATGTTTCCGCGTCCAGTGAACGATGAAACCCCTACTCCCTTGAAGCATTTGGTCGTTGGCGACGAACCTTTATCGCTCTTGACAGAAGCGTTGAGGCGGGTTTTAGCGAGAATGGCTGGAATTAAAGTGCGCGTTCCGAAAAGGAGGCTGACTGTCCCTCAAAGGATTCGCATATTGCTTCACATGCTCAAGTCAATGCCAGACCGCACTTCAACTTTTGACGCCTTATGTGCCGATTGCGAAAGTTTGCTTGAGGTCATCATCACTTTCCTCGCCGTTCTGGAACTAATGAGGCGAGGGCTGGCAGGGGCTCGCCAAGATGAACCTTTTGGACCTATTCTCGTCTTCTTGAAGTGACAACAAGTGCAAGGAGGGGTTGAGGATGCCAAAAACGAAAACGGTTGTGTGCGTGGAACCGAGGAAGGTTGTGGTGCAGGAAGAAGATGTCCCCGAGGTTGGTCCGGGGACTTTTCTCGTCAGGGCGAAACTTTCAGCAATTAGCACGGGAACGGAGTTGACTTTGGTTACCGCCGATTTTTTGCCAGAAAGCGTTTGGGCGAGGCTCGCCAAGTATCCGCTCAAGTTAGGATACAGCCAATTCGGAGAAGTCGTCGCTGTTGGCGAAGGGGTTGACAATGTTAAGGTTGGCGACAAAGTTGTTGGGTGGAAAAACCACTCTCAATTTGCCCTTTATCGCAGGGGTGAATTTTGCGTTAAAGTTCCCGAAGGCGTTCCAGACGAAGCGGCAGCGGTTTTTGCCCTGGCGATTATTTCCCTCAACGGGGTTCGCAGGGCAAAAATTCAACTTGGCGAAAGCGTAGTTGTCTTCGGGCTCGGTCCAATCGGGATTTGGGCGGCTCAATTTTCCCGATTGGCAGGTGCCCGCCCGGTCATTGGGGTTGACTTGCTGCCCGAAAGGCGTGAATGGGCAAAGAAAGCGGGTTTGGACGAGGTTTTGGACGGGAAGGACCCAAAACTCGTTGACAAAATCTCTGACTTGACAAAGGGTCGGATGGCCGATGTCGTCTTTGAGGTCACGGGTCACCCAGATGCTATCCTTGACGAAGTCAAAGTTTTGAGGAGGCAGGGAAGGTTGATTATCCTGAGCAGCCCAAGAGGTAAGACGCTCTTCGATTTCCACGATTGGTGTAATTGGACAAGCATAAGCATAATTGGCGCCCACACGAGTTCCCACCCACCTCACGAGAATCCCGATGACCCTTGGACGAGGGAACGAAACACGGAGTTGTTCTTTGAGTTGGTGCGCAAGAGGGAAATAGTTGCAGCGGAACTCGTCACCCACCGCTTCAAAGCCGATGACGCCCCGGCAGCCTACCAACTTCTCATGACCGAACGGGGAAAAACAGGCATAGTTTTATTGGACTGGGGATGAGGCTGTGTTCAACCTGCAACGGTAACGAGTCTGGGTGAAGCAAAGTTTCCGTTGAGCCGATAACAACTTTGAGAGGGCAAAGCAAAGTGGCGAATCCGGTTGCCAGCCTTTCGAGGGCGAAAACGGAAATTCAAACCCGATTGTGAGGGAACGAAATGGCAGTGTTTCAACCTACTGCGATTGTCGGCAACGGGCGAGTGTTGGTCACTTTAGGTCACTCCGCCGAATTGATGGCGTTCTTTTACCCGAGATGCGACCACGCTCAAAATGTCCGTGAAGGGTTAACGGGAATTTACCTTGATGGCTTTGGGTTCAGCTGGCTTTTCGGGAACGAATGGCAGCGGCAACAAAAATACTTGAAAGGTGAAGCCGCCGTCTTGACGGAACTCGTTAGCCCTTTACTCGGATTGAGCGTTAGCGTTTGCGATTTCGTTTCTCCAACAGAGCCTGTTTTGTTCCGAAATTGGCAAATCAGAAGTTTGGATGGCAAGCCGAAGCGGCTCAGGTTAATGCACTACTTTGAGTTGACCTTGGGCGGACATGAATGGCAACAAGCGGTGCAAGTTATCACGCTCCCCCACCCAACCCCTCGTCCGGCTGTTATTCAGTGGCGAGGGAATTTTTGGTTTGGCCTTTCAAGCGATTTGCCTTTCCAACAATGGCAATGCGGCAAGGCTCACGCAAACGCCCACAATCACCCCAAACCCGATATGCTTGACGGTTGGCTCAACGGTCAAACCCTTGAAATCGGCAAAGTCGCTTTCGCTGTTGGTTGGCAGTTTTCAATTCCACCCTTTGGCTCGTCTGAACGGACGATGGTCATTGCCTTTGGCGAAAGCAAGCGGGAAGTCCTTCACCGTTTGGGGCGAAACTTAGGAAAGTCTTTTGAAACTCACCACGAACAGCATCGTCAAGAGTGGAATCAATGGCTAAACCGCTTGAACGCTCCATTCCTTTGCTCAGTTGCAGATGAACGGGCGCGGTCAGTTTTAGAAGCAGCCTTATGGACTATGAGGTTGACTTGGGATAAAGGTGTGGGAGCACCTATTGCGGCGCCGGAGTTTGACCCAACCTTTGAAGCGAGTGGCGGATACGGTTTCTGTTGGTGCCGCGATGCAGCAATCGTTGCCCACGCCTTTGCCGAACTTGGATTGGCTCAAAAAGCATCTCGCTTTTTTGATTGGTGTGCGAAGGCTCAGTCCCTTGACGGTTACTTCCACCAAAGATATTGGCTTGACGGTTCTTTGGCGCCCGCTTGGAGCGAAGACCACGACAATTTGCAAGTTGATGAAACCGCAACTGTAGTTTGGTCGGCGGCGCAAGTTTACCGGAAGTTGAAAGAGAAACCTAACAGAGCGGTTTGGGAAATGGTTCAACGGGCACTGAAGTTCCTGGCAACTCACTTGACTGCCGGAGTTCACAAAGTCGGCATGGACTTGTGGGAAACTTTTCGCGGCCATTTCACTTACACTCAGGCTTCCTTTGTCGCCGCTTTTCAAGCAGGTGCGGAGTTGGCGAAACTTTTGGGCGATGGGGAATGGGCAAGACAATGTCAAGCCTTAGCC
>JANZZQ010000056.1 GCA_026419315.1 Armatimonadota bacterium
ATTCAAGATTTCGCACCCTAATGCAACCGATGGTCGGGGTCTCAACCCCTTGCTTCACAACTTCTGGATGGCGATTCACCCGCCGAGCATGTTCGTAGGCTACGCTTCAATGGGGTTGCCCTTCGCTTTGGCTCTTGCGGGTCTTTTCCGAAAAGATTGGCACGGTTGGACGAGATACGCTTTGCCAGCCGCTTGTTTTGGAACAGCCGCTTTGGGATTGGGCATTGTGTTGGGTGGAGTTTGGTCTTACGAGGTTTTGGGTTGGGGCGGATATTGGGCTTGGGACCCCGTTGAAAACGCCTCTTTCATCCCTTGGCTCGCATGTGCTGGCTTGATGCACCTTTTGGTTGTTCAAAGGACAGCGAAAAGCGCTGCAAGGTCAGTGACTTTTCTCGCCATCCTCACTTTCCTGACAACCTACTACGCCACTTTCGTCACCCGCAGCGGTTTCATTCAATCCGTCCACAGTTTCGGGAATTCTCCCATAAGTTGGTGGATTTTGGGTATCATGCTTGGTTTGACAGTTTTATCGTTCGGATTGTTCTTCCTTCGGATGAAACAAGTGCCACCAGTTGAAGGCAGCCCTATCTTGAGTGGGTTGACAAGTTTGAACACTTTCCTTTACCTCGGCACAGCATCGCTGCTTTTGTTTGCGGCAGTTATCTTTGTGGGCTTGTCGCTTCCTTGGTTGACAATCTTCGCAAAAGCCCTTGGTCTCACTCAGTTTGGTGAAGTCGGGGTTGACCGTGCTTTTTATGACCGAACGAGTTTTCCTTTCGGCCTTGCTATGTGCCTTTTGCTGGCGCTTTTCCCCCTTTCTGTGCTTGTGCGACCGAAAGACGAAGATGGGGCAAAGGATTGGGTAAAGGCTGCACCTTGGATGGTGGTCAACATTGCACTTCTTACCGCTCTTTTGGCTTTCCTTTTCGGTATCCGCCAACCTGTTTCGCTCATCCTCATAGGTGCTGCCTCAACCTGCTTAGTCACTAACTTTTACGCCCTCTACCTTCGTGCCAAACAAAGCCCATTGACAGTTGGGGCGTATCTCGCTCACATAGGTCTTGCCCTTTTCATTCTCGGCGTCGTTGGCTCGGAGTTGCACGACAGCGCTCGTCAATTGGTCATCCCTGCAGGCGGTCATCGTGTCGCACACGGCTTTTTGTTCACTTTCTCAGGGACTGAGGAGCGACCTGACGGGAAAGTTGAAGCGAAATTGGAAGCCTACCGGATGAAAGGGCACGAAAGCGCTTCCAATAGCCCTGAGTTTGTGGCGAAGACTATTTTCTGGGACACGAATTTTGGGCTTGTTAGGACGCCCTTCATCAAACGCTATTTGACCCACGACATTTATGTTGAACCCATTGAACTGCAACACGGTCAAGCGCCGGGAACATTGACGCTCACAAGGGGCGAAGAAAGGCAAGTCGGCAATTGGAAAATCAAATTTGTCCGATTTCACCTTGCGGGCAAAGCGATGATGGGAATGCCGAGCCAAGTTGGTGCGGTTTTGGAATTTGATGACGGCAAGAAAACTTACACGGCAACGCCTTATTGGGACTTGGACAAAGGCACAAAGCACGAAGCGAAAATATCAGAGAAGGGCATAACTGTCGCCCTTGAAGGCATGAACGCAGAATCAAGGTCAGTCACTTTGCGCATTGAGGGCATTGAAGGGCTTCACGGGCATAGCGGTTTCATCGTTGTCAATGTCCAGAAGAAACCTGCGGTCAATTTAGTCTGGATTGGCGCAGCCTTGATTTTGCTTGGCTCACTCCTTGCTGGGGTGCGAAGGATGAGGGAAGCCATCAAGGCTCAAATTGGAAGCATACGAACCGAACAGAAAGAGCGGAAAGCCAAAAAGGTTGCTGCTTGAGGCAGGACAAACATTCGCTCGCTGCTTGAAAGGCATGTTTACCAGCACGCTGAGTTTCGTTTCGGCTCAGTTGAACCTTTGCCTTCTGTTCACCTTCAATTTCGCATTTTTTCGTCGCCTCGCTTCCTTTGCCAAACTTGCGTTGGTGAGCGAAAGCATGGGTTGGCGAAACTTTTACTCGTTGACTTTTTCCCTTGTCCTGTTCGCTTTTGGAAGCGGCTGGGGTGAGCAAACGTCTTTGCCCGAAGTTCGCCAAATCATCGTCGTAGTTTGCGATGGCTTGACACTGCAATCGTTGGCTCAAATGGGGGAGCCAGTTGCGAAGTTGGTTCAAAATGGCGCCGTTGGATTGCTCAGCGGTTCGTCGTTGGAACTAAGTGGTCGCAAAGGCGTGTTCGTAACTTTGGGCAGTGGGAGGAGAGCGAAAGCGAGCGAGAAGGCGAAGTTGGGGGAATGGTTGGTCCAAAACGGCAAATCCTTTCGCCTTAAAGGGAACGGGATTTTGGAAGCGATCGTGGGCGACAAGAAATTGCAACCGTCAAAACTCACTCGCCAACCCGATGTCATTTTCGTGGCTGCCACGAAAGGGTCGTTGGCGCCAACCCTCAAAAGTTTAACAAAGCTCCTTGACAGAAATTCGTGCCTCTGGCTTCTCGTTCCGAATTCTCCCCAAACGGGTTGGTCAACTCGCCGCTTGACTCCAATTTTGGTCTTCGGCGAAAAAGTGGCTTCTGGATTGTTGACATCTCCGACAACGAGGAAAATCGGGTTGGTTTCGTCTGTTGACTTTGTCCCGACACTGTTCGCCCAGCTCGGAATTGACAAACCCGCAACAGCGACGGGAAACGAAATGAAAATCGTCCGCTTTGAAGGCGACCGGCTGGCTTACTTGGAACGGCTCGATGAACGAAGCACGAGACCTTTGCGAGATTTGCCTGCACTCGTTCTCACCATGTCCGCAATCACTGCCGCAGCTCTCGTGCTCGTTGGATTGGTTTTGCTTCTGTTGGCTCGTCCCGGCAAATTCCCGTCAAACCGTTACCTACAGGTTGTCAAGTTCGCAGCCGTTTTCGCCGTCCTCGTTGGAATGTCAATTCCGGTATCGCTTTTCATCGCAACTAATTTGCCCCACAAAACCGGCTTGACCAATGCTTTGCAGCTTTTGCTTCTCACTTGTGTTTTCTCCTCGTTGGCGCTCAAACTCTCTTTTTGGCTTGACAAAGTTTTACCTGAGGCTTTACCCGTTTCGCTACGGGCTGCGGGTTTCATTTGCGCTTTCACCTCAATCGTTGCGTTGCTTGGTATCCCACTTTACTGGGCAACGCCGCTCGGTTTTTACCCGACGACGGGTTGGCGCTACTTCGGCATAACGAATTCGGGCATTGGGCTTGTTCTTGCCGGGACAGTTTTCGCTTGGAAGTTGCTTTCGCTGCCAAATCGCTTGGTTGCGATTTGGCTGGTTTCATCGCCATTACTTGCGGGCTTTTCGCTTTGGGGAGCAAACTTTGGAGGCGCATTAACTTTGGCAATCGGTTTCGCTGCATCTTGGGTTTGTGTGACTCAAAAAGTTTTTTCGTGGCGGAAAACCGTCTGCTTGAGCATTTGCGCCGTTGCCTTGACTGTGGCTATTCTGTCTCTTGGTGAGAATTTCCTGCCGACCGACCAAAAAGCTCATTTGGGGCAACTTTTGGAGCGGATGAAGTTGCTGGGATTTGTGGCACTTGCCGAGGTAGTGGCTCGCAAACTTTGGTTGCTTTGGGAGTTTTTTGCGAGGACCCCTTTGAACTTCGTTGCCCTTGGGCTTTTCGTCGCATTTCACTTCGGCACAAAACTGATTTCCCGTTACAACCGTTTGCTCGCCGAACTGAAACCAGCCTTCATCGCTACATTCATCGGTTCGTGGGCTGGGCTTTTTTTGAACGACAGCGGGATGGAAATTGTCGGGATGGCGATGGTCATTTTCGGTGGAGTGTTTTTGCTGACGATGGTTGAAGTGCCGATTTGTGGTTCGGAAGAAGCCGGACCTTCCGGGAAAAAGTGATTTCTTCGCAGCGGACAAGAGCCGACCCTTAAACTTCCTGTTGTGAGGTGATGAAGTTGCCGTCGGGGAGAGTTCATGAGACTGTGAATTTGCTAGCTTTGCCAGCAGCAGTTTACTTTTTGCCTGAACCTTTGCCGAAATTTCCGTTCGCCGCTGGGTTTCTCGTTGGCACTTTCTGGCTCACGCCTGATTTGGATTTGTCAACGAGCAGACCTTCACGCCGATGGGGCATATTGCGCTTGTTTTGGTTGCCATATTCTTGGCTGTTTCCCCATCGTGGCTTGTCGCACCGACCGCTCCTCGGAGCGTTCACAAGGGTTCTTTACTTAGCCGCACTTGCTGGAATTGGTTTATGGGTTCTTGACAGTTTGGGCTATCGCTTGCAACTCAACTTGCCCATCGGACAAGGTTGGCTCAGTTTCTTCGCAGGCATCCTCGCCGCCGACCTCATCCACCTGCTCCTTGACACTTTTTGCAGAAAGCGTTGATTTCTCAACCCGACAAACCAACACGGAAACGAACGAATTGCCTTCAGAGTTTCTTCTCCATTGCTCCTGCAACTTGAAATCACTTCAGCGCTACACTTTGCCCGAAGAGGGTGATAGGTTGTGAAGGTCGTGGATATCAAAATCTTTGTGGTCAACCCGACGGCGGCGGAAAAGTTTGATGGCATCGGTCACTTGTATCGCGGTGGGATCAATTATGTAGTTGTCAAGGTCTTGACGGATGAGGGGATTTACGGGGTTGGCGAGGGAACGCTTCACGCAAGTGAACTTGCGGTCGTTGCCGCCCTCAAAAACTTCAGGGAACTACTCATCGGCAAAGACCCTCGCAACATTGAAGACATTTGGCATTTCTTGCACAGGTCAACTTATTGGCGTGGCGGACCGATTTTCAAGACGGCAATTGCGGCAATTGACATGGCGCTTTGGGACATAAAGGGCAAATTGGCGAACATGCCCGTCTACCAGTTGCTTGGTGGTGCTTGTCGGAAAGGCGTTCTCGTTTACCGTCACGCCGACGGTCGTGACCCGAAAGAAGTCGCCGACAATGTCCGCAAGTGGCTTGAACAAGGCTACAAGGTCGTTCGGGCTCAAATGGGAGGCTACGGCGGCTCAGGGAAGTTGAAGTTTGAGCCACCTGAGCGGGAAGGTTTGCCGGGCACAACTTACTTTGAACCAACTCGCTACTTGATTGAAGTGCCGAAACTTTTTGAGCATCTGAGAAGTGAATTGGGAATGGAAGTTGAGTTGCTTCACGATGTCCACGAACAAATTTCGCCCATTGAAGCGGCTCAACTGGCAAAAAGCCTTGAGCCATATCGCCTCTTTTTCCTTGAAGACCCAGTTTCGCCGGAACAAAAGGATGCGCTGGCGTTCATTCGTTCGCAAACGACGACTCCACTTGCTATTGGCGAAATCTTTTGCGACCGAGAACAAATCATTCCCCTTTTCATCAATCGCTTGATTGACTACATCCGAATCGCGCCTTTGCATGTCGGTGGGATAACGGAAGCGAGGAAAATCATGACACTCGCTGAACCTTTCGGTGTCAAATCGGCATTTCACGGCGCTGCCGACTTGGGTCCAATTTCTCAAGCGGCAGCAGTTCACTTGCAGATGAGCGTTCACAACTTCGGGGTGCAAGAATGGACGGACTTTCGGAGCATTCAGGTTTTTTGCGACCTTTTCCCGACACCTTGCGAAGTTAGCGACGGGTATGCTTATCCGAACGAAGCGGCTGGGCTTGGTATCGACTTCAACGAAGAAATCGCACCGCGCTTCCCGTATTCGCCCGTTTACATGCCCCAAATCCGAAGAGCCGATGGAACAGTGCATGGTTACTGAAGGAAAGTCAAAACATCGTCAGGAGTGCCCCGTGCATTACTGACCTGGCACTCAGAAGTGCCGTTTCTTTGCCTGAAAGTTCAATGATGGCGAGGAGCAAAACCAGACCGGCGATGATAACCGTTTCCCGTCCCCATTCCATTCCCGGAACTTGCCTCCGTTCGTTTGCTGGTATCTTTGAGAGCCGTTCAAGCCACTCGTTCACCGTATCGGACCTGATCGGTAAGCCGTGGATGCGCGATGCATCAAATTGGCGTAGGCTCAGCCTGAGAACCCCTAACTGTGCGGCAGTTCCACCGGTTAGCACCAAAACTGTCGCTTGCTTCAACAAAAAGGCAGTAGGTTGAAGTTGCTCCAAAGCAAATTGCTTGCAACTTTCCAACTGGTTTGATGTCGGCGGGTCTTCGGTGAGAAACTGTTCGGTCAATCGCCGTGAACCAACGGGGATACTTAGCCACCGTTCAGGCTTTTGCAATTTCCCCACTGACACCTCTGTGCTTCCTCCGCCGACATCGGCGACGGCGAAAAGGGCTTCGGTTTGAAACCTAAGTTTTAACCCGGAAGTCGCACCAATGAAAGCCAACTTTGCTTCCTCATCGGCAGAGAGAATTTGCAAAGGCAAACCGGTTGATTTCTCCAATCGTTCAATGAACATCACACTGTTGTTTGCCGACCTAACCGCTTCTGTTGCAAGCAAGATGAATTTGTTGGCGTCAAGGGCTTTCAACCGTCGCATGAAGGAGGTGACGGCTCCGATTGTCGCTTCAATGGCGATAGGTGCAAGTTCGCCGCGCTCAGCAAGCCCTCGTCCCAGACCGGTGATTAAGCCACCAACCTCAACGTCAACCCATTCGCTGCCCTTTCGCTCGGCAAGGAGATATCGGACGGCGTTCGTCCCGATATCAATGACGGCGACACGCATTTGAAACTCCCCCCTTCAGCCACAAAACAATCGTGCCACTTCCGCAACATACTTGTTTGATGAAAAACCAGGCCATCCGTATACTGGCGGCGAGCAAGAGGTGAAAAATCCGACCTTTTGCTACAACCTTTTGGGGCGACTTGAGAAAGACGCTGGTTTCGCCCCGTGCCGAAAAACTTCATCGGGAAAATTTTCACCTTAGGTGAAAGCCGGTGAAGCCCGTCCAAATTTTGGGTTTTAAGCCAACAAATTTTTTGAGCACGGAGCAACTCCGTCACTTGCAAAAACACGATTGACCCAAATTCGTTGCGGGCGTCAAAAAGCGGTGAACTTCAATCAAACATTGTCAAGGAGGTGGTTTCGCAGTGGAGTGGTTGTTGGAGGGCTCAATTACAACGCCCGAAGGTTTTTGGGCTACTGGTGTTGCTTGTGGCATCAAAGTGACGGGCAAAAAAGATTTAGCGGTTGTCTTCAGTGAAATGCCGTGCGTGGCGGCTGCTACCTTTACGACTAACAAAGTCAAAGCATCGCATGTTTTCGTCAGCAAAGAGAACTTGCGACCGCAAAAAGCGATGGTCAAAGCGATTGTCGCAAACAGCGGGAACGCAAATTGCTGCACAGGGCAAAAA
>JANZZQ010000057.1 GCA_026419315.1 Armatimonadota bacterium
GAAACTTCCTGTTCAGCCAAGCCTTACCCTCCCCCTTTCTTCATCACCGACTTCAACTTCGCCGACTCCTCTTTTGTTAACCGGCGCATTATGCCTGATTTGAGAACCCTGATGTCAACACCGTCGGCAATCCTCAAAGTCACCATGTTTTCGTCAATGCCTAAGATGCGGCCGCAAATCCCATCAGTGGTTGTAACTTCGTCGCCGGGTTTAAGGGATTTGAGGAAGTTTTCACGCTCACGGCGCTGCCGTTGTTGGGGGACGATAATCAACCACCAAAGAACCACAAGGATCAAAATCCACCAGACAACGAGAGTGAACCATTGGTTCGTGTCTCCCATGAGACCATCACTCCTGCTTCTCTTCAACTACGCTCGGGATTCCTTTTTCAGAGAGCTCTTGCTTGAGCCTTTCGGCGCTCTCGCGATTTTCGAAGGCGCCGACGTAAATTCGGTATCGTTTCTGGTTGCCGCTAACCTCTTCCTCAACATATGGATGGTAGCCTTGAGCAGTCAAAGTCTCAAGCATCCCCTTGACATTGCTCTCTTGAGTGAAAATGCCCACCCTCACTCGATAACTTCGCTTGGTCCATGCAGAAGGCGGAGGGGGAGTCATTGTTTCAGGGACGGGAGGCAGAGGGGGCTGAACAACGGTCGGGGGAGAAATAGGTTCTGAAACTTCCCTTCGCTGTTCAGGGGAAGTTGGGCGTTTTTCCCCTCTCGGTTGCTGTTGAGTTTGAGTTTGAGGTGACGGGACAAGTGACTCTGGAGGCTGGGTGTAGGTTTCTGGCTCGCTTCTCAAGGGGCGCTGAACTCGCTCCACGATGACAGCAGTGTGGTCGGGCACGGAGTCGACATCCCGACGATAAATCCCGTTGGGGATGCTCTCCGCAACGGTGGGAGCAGATGCGGTTTCAACTTCCGAAGTCTTGGAAACTCCTTCACCATTCACGCGGTGAGCCACAAAAAGCGGTCCGAGCAAGTACATTCCAGCCAAAAAACTCAAAACTGCGCCAACGACAAACGCTGCTATCAATTTCCACTCGTTGCCTCGCATTTCTTCTCCCTCCACCCATGAAAAAATTTTCCGTCCCCAACATTGTAGCGCATCTGCCCGCATCTGTTGCCATACTTGACAACAGTGAAAGGAGGGAAAAAGGTCGTGAAAGTTTCAACGAGGGCATGGTATGGCTTGATGGCGATGGTGGAGTTGGGATTGCGGGAAAGACAAGGGCGAGTCCAAGTCAAAGAAATCTCGGAGAGCCAGGGCATACCTGAGGAATACCTTGAACAGCTGATGTTAGCGCTCAAGCGGGCAGGTCTTGTTCGAAGCCAAAGAGGGATGCGAGGAGGATATGCCCTTGCCCGACCTGCAAGCCAAGTTTCCGTTCGCGAAATTTTAGAAGCACTTGAAGGACCTGTGCTTGACTTTGAGCCTATGGAGCCAAACTTGAGGGAAAGAGCGAAAAACTCGGGCGTTAGCGTTGTTTGGGAGAGATTGGCGGAAGCAATGGAGAATGTGCTGCAGAACATCACACTCGCTCAAGTTTGCTCTTGGGAACAGGAAAAGCGCTCCCGCCAACCTTTGATGTTCTACATTTGAGCCTGCTTGAGTAACCGACTTTGCTGTATCGCAAGGTTATCTTGCGCAAGAAGTGGCAAACTTTTTCACACAAAAAGGGCAGTGTCGAAAGGAGATGATCGCAATGGCTTTTAGCGCCGAATTGTGGCGGAGCGTTGAAAGCATCTTCGCCCGGATTCTTGAACACCCGTTTATCAAGGGGCTGACGGATGGGACACTTGATGAAGATGCATTTCGGTTCTATGTCGTTCAAGATGCCCTTTACTTGCGAGATTTCGCCCGCGGGCTAGCGATATTGGGCGCAAAAGCTCCAGAGGACGATTGGCTCATCATGTTTTGCGAGCACGCAAAAACCGCCATCGTCGTTGAGCGGGCGCTACACGAAAGTTTTTTCCGAGAATGGGGTTTGACGGATGAGCAGGTTCACTCAACCCCAATGGCTCCAACCAACTTGCTCTACACCAGTTATCTGCTCCGTGTCGCTTACGAGCGACCGTTTTACGAAGGCATAGGGGCGTTCCTGCCTTGCTACTGGATTTACTTGGAGGTCGGGAAAGCCCTCGAACGAAAAGGTTCACCGAACCACCTTTACCAGCGTTGGATCGACACTTACTCAAGCGCCGAATACGAGGGTGTGGTTCGTCAGGTTATCGCTGCAGCTGACCAAATTGCAGGAAATATCACCGATACCCAAAGGGAGGCAATGCGACAGCATTTTGTTCTGACGAGCAAGATGGAATGGATGTTTTGGGACATGGGCTACCGAAAAGAAGGGTGGCAAATCTGAAGAATTGACCGAAAGGGGGATGCCAGTTGCCTTGGACGAACAGGGCTCTTGAAGGCGACGGGTTGAAAGGTATCAAACTTCTCGTAATGGATGTTGATGGCGTGCTCACGAAGGGCGAAATCGCTATCATCAGCGATGGCACCGAGATGAGGTTGTTCAACTCTCAGGATGGCGTTGGGTTGATGGTGGCTCATCAAGCGGGGTTGCAAACAGCCATCATAACCGGTCGGGCAACAGAAGCGGTGAGAAAGCGCGCAGAGGAAGTCAAGATAACTCACATTGTCATGGGCACCTTCTCAAAACTGCAACCGCTCCTTGAACTTTGTGAGAAGTTGGGACTGTCGCCAAAAGAAGTTGCCTATGTCGGAGACGACGTGCCCGACATACCTCCGATGAAACGAGTGGGCTTTGCGGTCGCTGTCGCCAATGCCGTTGATGAGGTCAAGCGCGCCGCTCACTACATCACCGAACGAGCAGGCGGAGAAGGTGCAGTCCGCGAGGTCATTGAACTTATCTTGCGGTCGCAAGGGAAGTGGGAAAAGGCGGTCGGCGAGTTCATCGGTGACCTTAACTGGCATGAAGGATTGTGAACGAGGGCATCTTGAACCAAAGCGAAAATGAAGGGGCGAAAAAAGTGGCTGGTCAAGAACTCTTTGGGAAGGTTGAGTCACTGGCAAGTTTGGTTGATTATCAGAAGGTTGCGATGGTGAGCCGAACTTTGCTTCGGGCACCTTCCGGTCGCATAGTTTTGTTCCCTTGCGATGCAGGGCAAGAACTCAGTGAACACACATCACCTTACAAAGCCATGGTGTTGGGTGTTGAAGGTGAGGCGGACTTCACTTTGAGTGTCGGAATTTTCAAGGTGCGTGCGGGCGATGTGCTCTTGATACCAACTCATGCGCCTCATGGGTTGGAGGCGCTGACGCCGTTCAAAATGTTGCTCGTGTTAATCAAAGATGGGGGTGGTGATCAAACGATGGCAGAACTGGAGTTTGACATTGAGCGCTATCGCCCGCAAATGGAAGAAGCGAGAAAAAGGTTGGAGATCGCCCAGAGTTTTCAGGAACCGGACAGGGTGCCCATCATCATGCAGGTTGGAAACAGTTTCTTTTGCAAAATGTTCGGCGTCAACATCCGCGATTTCTACCTTGATGCCTTCGGTGACCTTGACCTGCAAATTGAAGTTCAAATTCGCGGCTTGAAGTGGCTCTTTGAGGAACTTGGTGATGACAGGGCAAATTGCAGCATCCAACCAGATATCGGTCCAATCCAAGAAGCCATTATGTTTGACCTGCCGGTTGAATATCCCGATGACACTTCACCTTGGATTGTCCGAACGATGAGTTTACCTGAAGCCGTTGAGAAGCTCAAACTCATCCCGCCCGATGAGAACCCACGAGTTTTGCAGGTTTTCAAGCAGCGCGAGAAAATGAAGGAGAAAGTTGAGCGATACAAACTCCGAGTGCCGGTTTGGGGTGGGCTTCAAATTCACCCACCGCTCTCAGCAGCTTGCGGGTTTTTGGAGCCCGAAGAAGTGATGGTTTACCTCTACGACGACCCTCAACTTGTCCACAGGTTGTTTGAGAAAATGTTGCTCGCTTTCTTCATGCTCCGTGACTTCCAGGACCGATACTTTGGAACGAAGACGACGAGCATATGGTTAGCCGACGACCACAGCGCTTTAATCTCCGACGAGACATATCGTCAGCATGTGATGCCTTACAACATGATCATCTACGCCCGCTACGGCTCAAACGGTCGTCACTTGCACGCTGACGGCCCAAACGACCACCACTTTGAAACCTACGCCAACATCATGAAACTGACAAGCATGGACATCGGAGGCTTTTCTGACCTCGCAAACGCAAAGCGCGCTTTTGCTGGCAAGGTCTTTTTCTGGGGCGGACTCAATTGCAAAGACTTCTACTACGACTTCGCCCACGCAAAACCGGTCGTTGACCGAGCATTGCGAATCGGGATGCCAGGCGGAGGTTTCGCTTTCGGCATAGGAGGCGAAGTTTACGCCGGTGTCAACCCAGACACGCTTTGTCAAGTCGTGCAGTATGTCAAGCAAGTGGGGCGATACCCGTTGGACCCGAATTTGTTGGGAGCGGATACAAGCTACAATGAAGGGAGCGTATCAGCTTCACCTCAGGCTTGACAAAAGCGTTAGGGTAAGAGTGGGCAAACTGGGGACATTTCTGTTCCCCGCGGGAAGGTATGTCTACACCGGCAGCGCTTTGAATGGGCTGGAGAAACGAATTGAAAGACATTTTCGCAAGCAAAAGAAACTTCACTGGCATATTGACTTCTTGCTTCAACACGCTCAAATTGAAAGCGTCACTGTTGTGGAAACCAATGAGCGGATAGAGTGCGAACTCAATTGTCAAGTGCTCAATCGCACAAACGCAAAGGTGATCGTCAAAGGGTTTGGGTCAAGCGATTGTCGCTGCCCGGCACATTTGATTTACTTGGGCGAGGGCGATGGATTGAAAAACGAATTTTAGGCTCACCGGGAGGTTCACCCTCCATGAGGTTTGAACGAAAATGAAAATTGGGAGGGTGAGGCTCCTGCCGAACCAAAAAATTTAGGCTCACCAGGAGGTTCGCCCTCCCTGAGGTTTGAACGAAGGTGGAGAGATTGAGGCAAGGAGGTGAGAAGAGATGCCCAAGACAGCAACAAAGAAGACGACCACCGGAAAGAAAGGCGGTTGCTGCAAGAAGAAGGCGAGCAAGTAACGATTGTCAAGGGGCGAGCAGGCATCTGCTCGCCCCCCAAAAAAATTTTCTGGCTTTTCCTTTGGCGTAAAATCAATCGGAAGGGTCGTGCTTTTTCCAATGAGTAAGCTGTAAGTTCGCGTTACAACCGTCACCTGCTACGGGCGACGCCACCGATTAGTGGGGTGAACTCAAATGAACGGGCGTGAAAGAATCTTGAAATCGCTTCGGCACGAAGAACCCGATAGAGTTCCCTTTGATTTGGGCAGCACTCCCGTGACAGGTATTCACCACATCGCTTACCGAAAACTTCGCAAGGCTTTGGGGTTGCCGGAAAAAGAGCCTACAATTTGGCACATGATGCAACAACTTGCTTGGGTTGACGATGATGTGCATGATGCTTTGAAAACCGACGCAAAAGGTGCTCGCCCGAAAGCCCCTTCCTCATGGCAACTTGTTTTCACCGAGGATGCTAAATATGTTTACTACACCGATGAGTGGGGCATAACTCGGAGGCGACAGAAGGAAGGTGGCTACTACTTTGACTTGTTCTCCTCGCCGCTCGTTAACGCGGAGACGCCCGCAGATGTTGAGCGCTTTCCGTTTCCAGACCCTGTGGATGAAGCCCGCTTTGAGGGGCTGCGGGAATTCGCCGAGAAAGTCCGGTCTGAGGGACGAGCTTTCGTTTTGGGAGGCATAAGCGCTGGCATGATGGAAATGGGTTTGTGGCTGAGAGGGTTTGAAAACTTTTTCTGCGACTTGAGCGCGAACCGACCACTCGCCGAGGCGATTTGCGACAAAATCTTGGAACTCAAAATTCGCTATTGGGAAAAGGCTCTTTCCGCTGTCGGGGATTTAGTAGATGTGGTTCAGGAGGGTGACGATTACGGCGGTCAACACGGTCTGTTGATTTCGCCCAAACTTTGGCGTGAAATTTTCAAGCCGAGGTTAAGTCAACTTTTCAGCCACATCAAGCGTTGCGCTCCCCATGCTTCAATCTTCTTCCACTCGTGCGGGAGCATTTACGAAATCATCCCTGACCTGATTGAAGTCGGGGTTGACATTTTGAATCCCGTTCAAGTCGCTGCGGCAAACATGGACACGAAGAAGTTGAAACGAGAGTTCGGGGACAGTTTGACTTTCTGGGGCGGCGGCATTGACACTCAACGGGTTCTGCCTTACGGAACTCCAGAGCAAGTTCGGGAAGAAGTTAAGCGAAGGGTTGAAGACCTTGCCCCTGGAGGCGGTTTCGTTTTCGCCACAGTCCACAACATTCAAGCTGATGTCCCGCCGGAAAACATTCTGGCGATGTGGGAAGCGGTTCAGGAGTTCGGACAATATTGACGAGACATAGGGTGCAGTTTTGAATTGCGCCGACGCGAATTTAAGGAGGCAGAGTTTTGTCAATGCCAATTGGGCTTGCGCGGAATTCAACGAAATCAGGGAGAAAAGGGGTTGACAAAGTAATGGAACGAAATTGGCGCAAGATGATTTTAGCGGTTTTCCGTGGCGAGGACCCTGGCGGCGTTGTCTGGCAGCCGAGGATTGACTTTTGGTTCCTCGTCAATCAAAGGAGAGGGACCTTGCCGAAACGCTACGAAGGTGCGACTTTGCTTGACGTCCACGAAGATGTTTGCTCGTCAATTCGTTATTTTGTTTGGCCCCTCAGAGTTCGCTACACGAAAGTCAAGGTCGAAGAGCAGTGGATTGAGCCTAACAGGCTAATGCGAGTTTGGAAAACCCCGGTCGGCGAGCTGAGGGAAGTTTTGCGCTTCACCCATTACGGTCTCTCGGCTTACCATGAGGAGTTCAAAGTCAAGACGCCAGAGGATTTGCGCATCCTTGAATACATCCTTGAGGACAGCGAATACGAGTTTGACATGGAAAGTTACCGACAAGATGTTGAGCGAGTTGGTAACAGAGGTGTGCCGCAGTTTTTCTACCGCCGCTCACCCTTGCAATCGCTCATTATTGAGCATATGGGTTACGAAGCGACGATTTACGC
>JANZZQ010000058.1 GCA_026419315.1 Armatimonadota bacterium
GCACCTAACAACCCGCGCCATAATACCGCCTCCTTCCATTATTCGCTTCCGCATTCAGTTCAAATTCGCGGTTGACTGCAAAGTTACGGCTCCAAACCTTATCTTTAGTCCCAACATCACTTGCCCTGCACTTGAAGGCACCCCGCTCGTTCTGAGCCTTGCCACAAGTTCACTCAGGACTTCTCCTCATTGGTTCAGGGACAACGGTAACCGTCATTTTTTGTCCGTTCCTCAGGATGACGAAATTGACAGGTTTATTCGGTTCAGCGGAGTTGAGCGCATCCATGTAGTCGTAAAGGTTCCGAATTTGTTTACCTGCAACCTCAACGATGATGTCTCCTGCCCTTAACCCCGCTTTTTCGGCTGGACTTCCCGGGCGGACACCCATGAGTTTTACCCCTTCACCGTCCCACGAGTAATCTGGAACAATGCCCGTGGAGACCCTTACGGGAGCAGCAGGGCGCTCCACTGGTTGAGGGGTGCGCTGGAACTGGGGTCGCTCGGGCATATTGGCAATGCGCTCCACAACCGCTGCAACCATTTGAACGATTTTTTCCATCCCCTCGTAATTGAGCGTGTCCCAATCGTCACTTGGGTGGTGATAGTTTTCGTGCATGCCAGTGAAGAAGAAAAGCACGGGAATGCCCTTGTTGTAGAAAGCGAAATGGTCGCTACTACCAAACGCCTCCGGTGAATCACGCAAGACGAAGTTGAATTGTGAATTGACGTCCGAGATAAAATCCCGCCAAACGGGTGAACTTGCAGTGCCGAGGACAAAAAGGGTATCGTTCCTCAACCGCCCGATCATGTCCAAGTTGACCATAGCCACAACACGATCTAAAGGAACTATGGGGTTGTCTACGAAATGCCTTGAGCCGATAAGCCCTATCTCTTCAGCACCGAAAGCGATGAAAAGCAGGCTCCGTTTAATTCGCTCACGATTCGCAGCGAAGTATTGAGCCAACTCAAGCAAGCCTGAAGTTCCAGAAGCGTTGTCGTCGGCACCGTTGAAAATCTGCTTTTGTCCGCCACGAATTGAAGTTCCAATGTGGTCGTAGTGAGCGCCGATGACGACGAACTCATTTTTCAATTGCGGGTCACTGCCTTCTATCAACCCCACAACATTGGCGTCGTCCAGCCTCTCTCTTTGCAAGTTGACCCTGAGTCGGACATAGACGTTGTCAAGGTTGAATGAAAAAGGTTTTTTGGTCTCGTCAATTTGGCGCTGGACAGATTCAAGGTAAAAGAGAGCTTCCGCAAATGCCCTCTTGACAGTTATACCCAGAATTCCCGCATCTCTCATCGCAGGTTCGTTCCAGAAAGGGACAGGTTCGTCCTCAAAGGGACTGAGCGGACCGCTGACGAGGATCAAAGCTTTTGCGCCTTTCTCTCGGGCAACTCGCAATTTGGTGGGGAAGTTGGATTCCTGTGCGAATGACACATCGTTAGCAGGCATTCCCTGCAGCGCCAACACAATCTTCCCGCGCACATCTATGTTGGCGTAATCATCGTAGTTTTTCTCCGGTGCGCTGATTCCGTATCCGGCGAAAACGATTTCGCCTTCCACCTCGCCACTTGCGGAAAGAGCCAGGGGCAAGAAGTCTCGTCCCGGAACGAAAATTCGCCGTTGCCTGTCAGGTAGGGTCAATTCCAGGTAATTGCCTTCGCCCAATCGCAACCTCCCCAGGAAGCTGAAAGGCAGAAAGTAAGAACCGTTTTCACCCATTGGACGAAGTCCCCATTCGGCGAACAGGGCAGCTATGTAGTTGCGAGCAATTTGGGAGCCCTCTGTGCCCGCAGCTCGACCCGCCAGTTCGTCAGACGCCAAATAACGAACATGTTCCTTCAACTCAGTGGCAGTAATAGCTGTCGTTGAGACCGCTTTGTAAGAGAAAACGTCACCGTGCACCAAAGAAGTTAGTGCAGCGAACAGAAAAACGACGCACCAACTCACGATATTCCGTCGCATCGTTAGTTTCCCCCCTTGCTGTTGATAATAAAAACGCAGCGTTGCAGTGTTTAGTTCCACTGCCTTAAAAAGCACTTTTCTCGCACTTTCGCGGGCGAAAGGCGCATTAGGCTTAACCTTCTCCTTTTCAAACACCCCACTCAGCCAGGTAACTGAGTTGTTTTATGGCTTCTTGGTTTTCTGGGTCAAGTTCCAAAACCTTTTCAAACTCCGCCTTCGCCCTCCTCAGCAACTCCATCATCTTCTCCGGGTCCTCTTCCAAGGGTGCGACGGTGGTCAGCGCTTTTGCCCAATCAAGCCGGTAGGCTACATTTTCAGGTTCAAGTTCAACTGCTTTTTTAAACTCAGCCAAACTCTTCTCAAAATCGCCACCGTGAAGGTAATAGACCAGCCCTAAACCATGGTGGGCAGCAGCGTTTTCGGGCTCTTGCTCCAAAATCTTCAAGTAAAGTTTTTCGGCTTCCTCATAGCGCCCGTTGTATCGGAGCGTATCCGCACGCGATAACAATTCAGCGAGGCTGATTTGCTCCTCCTGATGCCCAAGCATGACCTTTTGCCCTCCTGTCTTCCCCAAACCTCTCACTCTCTTATTCAAAGTTCAGCCAATGTCGGGCGTTAACCTCTACCAACATACTTCGTTGCCTTTCGGTTAAATCGGCTTCTTGAATCATTCCCAAACTGCAGGTTGGGTGGACGCGAGTCATTGCGCTTCCCCAAAGGACTCGTCTATCACCGAGCAATCCCATCGCCTGCTCTATTATGCCTCTCTCCGTCAATAACCCTGATACGACTACGGAAATGTTGGTGACATCTTCAACGATTTTCAACGCAGCCCACCAATCGCTCCCCCTCAAAGGGACCATAAGGAAGCGGATCCCGGGGAAAGATTTTGTCAAGGAAACGAGGGCTTGAGCGTCTTCGGAGGTTTCAACGAAAGCGACAAAGGGACAATCGTAGCGCCTCGCCATCTTGACCAATTCCAAAGTCCGCCAGGAATTCAGCGGGTGAGCTAAGCTTGGAGGAGGTATAACGACTCCCAAAAAGTTTGTCCTCATGAGGTAACGCTTCATCTCTTCGGCTGATGCTTCTAAATGGTTGGGGTTGACAACTACGTAACCGCGAAATCTTGGGTTTTGAGCCACTAACTCAGCAACCCTTCTGTTTCCCAAAGTCAAATCGCCCCTCATCGCTTCCGCTGAAGCAATACAGATACTCGCAATGTTGTAGCGTTCGGCGAACCGTTCCAAAGTCTCCACTTCATCGCCGTCCCGGTTTTGAATTGCCCACCAACCCAACTCAGCGTAGACATCAAGAAGGGGCATGAAGCAAACCTCCTTCACGCTTGAACGATTCTCCTCAAGTTTTCCACCAAAACTTTTCGCTTGTCTTCATCGGACAAGCCTGAGTGGAGTAAGGGGAAAAGGGCGCTGGCGAAGTAGTGAAGAGGCGCACCGCTACCAAACACCAACTTGTCAACCCCCACCTCCTCAGCAACCAAATCGTAGCCATCAGGTTGAGTTATGCAACTTGTTTCAAGGTGCAAGTTGCCAACCGACTTAACCACACAAAGGACCTCACCTAAATTCTCTTCGGCAACATCGGACAGGATGACAGGCACTTGCATTTCGCCAACCAATTCAGCGATGTCCGTTGCCCATCCAACTTGAGGGCAGTCAATCAAAAAAGGCACTCCCTTCTCGTTCAGGAAACCTACCAGTTCCCGAAACGGGGCAATCTTCGGCTTCCAGCCCTGCCATCGGGGGAAAAATCGGAACAGCCGGAAGCCTTGCTGCAATCGCCTTTCAACTTCCGCTATCATCCCACGGTGTTGGAGCGGGTTCAAAGTCGCAACGGGAAGCAGAAGACCACCGCTCTCCCTCGCTACATGGAACGCTAAATCGTTCCCCGTCCGCGTGTCGTAGAACACCGAAGTGGTGTGGACAAACAACGCCCTGGCAACCCCATATCTTCTCATCAACGCCAACAAAACTTGAGGCGATAAATCTATCGCCTGTCTGGGATAAAAGCCAACCCATGTGTTGCAGTCAACAATCGGCAGTCCCACTTGCGCCGCCAACGATTTCCACCTCCAAACCTTTTCGGATTTTTTGGTGTATGGTCGCGCTTTCCCATAAATGCCGTTAGGGTTCCCGATGCCAGCACTACATCGCACCTGCCTGTTTCAGCAACGCTATCAATCTTGTCAAGCATTCACGGGTAGCGACATCACCCATGTAGGAGAATTGCTCGCCTTTGGGCATTTGAACGATGTCTTCAGGCAATTGGGTGGTCGGTCGCCAATGGGTCTCCAGTGACAGGTAACCTTCGTATCCGTCCCTCACCAACGCTTTGAATTGACCAGGGTAATCCACTTCCCCTTCGCCAATGGGGGTGGGCTCAAAGCGTTTTTCCTCAGCGTGCCACCTCCCATCTTTAATGTGAATGTGCACAATCCAAGGCTTGACCGTTTCGTAACCGTCAGGGTAAGGGACTTCTCTGTCAGGGTCAAAGATATCGTTGCCTGGATCCCAAACCGCCTTGACCTGAGGGTGGTTGAGTCGGGTTAGAACTTCAGTGACTTTCCTTGCATTTGTAGCCATCGTTGACGGTTCGTTTTCAATGCCCAAAGTCAAGTTTGTTCCCTCAACGAGTTTCACTGCAGGAGTCAACTTTTCCACAATTTCGTCCCATGAGGGGAAAGGCGGTCTCAGCCAAAAGGTGAAGATACGGATGATCGGGGCTCCCAATTCACCAGCCAAGTCAACGCATTTGCGCAAAATTTCCATATGCTCACGGTATTGAGCTTCATCCCCGTAATCGCATTTGAAGAAAGGGGAAGCAATGGAGCAAACTTCCATCCCGTAATCGGCAATGATTTTTTTGATGCGAGCGATATCAGTTTTGTCCAACTCGTGGGGTGCTTTGTTCCAAACAGACCGAATTTCCAACCCACTCAAGCCAAACTCCTTCGCCAAAGCCGCAACCTTCTCCAAATCCTGTGAAACCTCATCGGTAATGACCGCCAACTTCATGGCTAACCATCCTCCTTTCCAAACACGCCGCAAAGTTCTCAACGCCGCCTAAAAAGATGCCACTTTCAACTCAGCACAGTCAAGTTAAACTTTGCAACGGCAAAGTCAAGATGGAAAGGGCGGAACAGTTTTTGGGTCCGAGCGCCGATTGGTGCAGGGTTTCTTTAGCGTCCACTGCCTTGACCAGCGCCAAAGGAGTTGAAATTGAATGCTGCGAAAAAACCTGCTCATCACAGGTTTGCCGGGTGTGGGGAAAACAACGGTAATACGGAAAGTTTTGGCTTTGTTAACCCGTGAGGTGAAGTTTGACGGCTTCTTCACCGAAGAAGTTAGGGAGAAGGGGGAGCGAATTGGTTTTCAAATCGTAACTGCAGATGGACAAAAAGCGTGGCTCGCAAAAAGGGGTTTTCCCTCGCCCCATAAAGTCGGAAAATACGGTGTGAATGTGGAAGCGATTGGAAGTGTTGCTATTCCGGCTTTGAAAAGAGCGCTTAAACAGGCGGACATCGTGGTCATTGACGAAATTGCCAAGATGGAACTGAGCCATCCCGCCTTTGCGGAAGTCGTGTGGGAATGTCTTGAAAGTTCAAAGCCCGTTTTGGGTGTGATACAGCGGACCCAGTTGCCGTTCATCAACAAAGTGAAAGCGAGGGAGGATGTCCAGATTTTTGAAGTGACCCATCAAAACCGCAACGAGCTGCCCGAAAAGATTGCAAAAGAGCTTGCCCAATTGCTGTGCAAGCCTTAGGCAAAGTCAAAAACTACTTCTCTGGAAGTTGAATGGAGCCTTTCAAAAGTTTCCTCAACGCCGCCCTCGCTGCTTCCTGCTCAGCCTCTTTCTTGCTACGCCCCCTTCCTCTCCCAATGGTAATCCCGTGAACTCTGACTTCGCTTATGAAGACCTTGGCATGATCAGGTCCGATGGTTCTGACAAGGTGGTAAGTTGGGACGAGGTGGTAGCGGCTTTGGGTTAGTTCTTGGAGCCGGCTTTTGAAGTCCAGGATAAGCCTGTCCCTCTCAATCATTCGGATTCGGCTCTTAAGGTGCTTGAGGACAAAATCGGCCGTTACTTTCAGACCCCTATCGAGGAACATAGCCCCAACCAAGGCTTCAAACGCATCCGCCAGAACAGATGGGCGGTCCCGCCCGCCAGTTCGCTCTTCCCCTCTGCCCAGTAGCAAGTATTGTCCCAATCCCAACTTTTTCGCAATGGAATGCAGAACGGGTTCGCTGACAGAAATGGCTTTTATGCGGGTGAGTTGCCCTTCATCCATTTCAGGGTAGGTGTGATACAGGTAATTTCCAACGATGAGAGCCAAAACGGCATCCCCAAGAAACTCCAACCGTTGGTTGGACGGTAAATTGCCTTGGTTGAATTCGGCACAATAGGATGGGTGGGTAAGAGCGATGTTCAGCAGATCCAAGCGACGGAACTTGACTTTCAACTGCTCGCACAGTCTCAATAACGACTCCCGTCTCTCCGGCGATAGGCGAATGGAGATTTTGTCGCGACGCCGGACAAGTTGAACTGGCTGGTGCTTTGTTGATTTTTCCTGTTTTGTCGGCTGTTGCTTCCTCATCTTGCCACTCCCGCTGAACTCAGCTTACTCTGTCACGCATTATGTCTTGGATTGCCTTTGATGTCACACTTCGGCTTTCTCCCACTTGCGCACAATCAAAGTAGCGTTGTGTCCGCCGAAACCGAAAGAGTTAGACATTGCCACTTCAACCCGGGCAGGTCTTGCTTTGTTTGGGACAAAGTCCAAATCGCATTCTGGGTCAGGCTGCTCCAAATTGATCGTTGGGGGCAAAATTTGGTCCCTAATTGCGAGTAGGCAGATTATCAACTCAACTGCTCCTGCCGCACCAAGTGTATGACCGTGCATTGACTTGGTAGAACTGACGGGGACTTTGTAGGCTACTTCCCCAAATGCACGCTTTATAGCCTTCACTTCCGCTGGGTCTCCCTGTGGGGTTGAAGTTGCGTGAGCGTTGATGTAATCAACTTCAGCAGGTGTCAATCCTGCCGTCTCAAGGG
>JANZZQ010000059.1 GCA_026419315.1 Armatimonadota bacterium
GAACAAGCGCTTCAGCAGTAAGGGGCTTGTTCCTGCTCGGTTGCTTAAGAGATAGCCCCGTTTGCGACCTCACCGCAAAGATGCTTTCGCCCTTCAACTTGTAGGTTTTGAACCAACGATTTTTGGGGGCTTGGTGAAGGGCGAATTTTTGCGGGTCTTTCGGTTGGGCGAAAGCCTAACCCCGTTGTGACCCTTTGCCCATGACCGTTAGCGGGTTGACAAGCACCAACCTTAACCGACAGAATTTTCGCTCAGCAACTTTCTGTGTTTCAGGGGGTCAGTTCTCTTTGAGCCGAAATTGAATGGGGTGGACTTATAACTAACTGGAGTTTCGGCACCTCTGTGGTCTGCCAAGCGCACAGAAGATTTTCTGCTGGGCGAATTTAACGCTTGGAAAATTGCCGCCAGTTATTGGCTGGAGCAAGTAGCGTGAAGCATTGATCGTCAACAAATTTGAGGAGCAAAACGGCTGCATAATTTGAGAGGCATGACATGGCTGGTCAGGAGTTTCCTGTCAACAATGAATTTGGGCGATGATTGCTTCGGTAGCGAAACGGGTTCTTTTAGGGCAGTCCCTTCGCTACCGATAGGGAATAGGGAAGGGGAAGCAAAGCATGGACAAGTCCGAAAAAATAGTTCGCCAGAAGCGATCAACGGGTGCCAGCATAGCGGAGTGGTGGAACCGATTGAGGCGCCGTTCATACGAGGCTGAGCCTCAAAGGCGAGTTGCCCTTGTGGGAGCTCCCAATGTTGGCAAAAGCCTGATCTTCAACCGCCTGACAGGGATTTATGTCACTGTCTCAAACTATCCCGGCACAACGGTGGAGGTATTTCGGGGGCGAACCTACATTGAAGGCGAGCTTTACGAAATTGTTGACACGCCGGGTATGTATTCCCTAATGCCGGGCTCGGAAGAAGAAAGGGTGGCTCGCAGGTTGTTGATGGAAGAACACCCTGATGCGGTCGTCCATGTCATTGACGCAAAGAACTTGGGGCGAATGTTGCCACTGACTCTGCAATTGATTGAAGCGGGGTTTAAGGTGATTTTGGCGCTGAACATGATGGATGAGGCAAACAAAGTGGGTCTGAAAATTGACACTGAACTCCTTTCCGAAATCTTGTGCGTTCCAGTGGTGCCGGTGGTCGCCACAACGGGACAAGGAATCGCCGAACTGAGGAGGGTGATCCATGCAACCGTCAATGACACCGATGCCGATCAGATACGATGCGAAATTGGAAGACGCGATCAATCTCATAGTGGGGTTCCTAAACGATGACTACGGCTTGAGCAAGCGGGCAATCGCTTTGTTGTTATTGCAAGGCGACAGAGAAATTTGGGCTCTGGTTGAAGAGCGAGAAGGTCAGGAAGCCGCAAGTGCCATCAGGCAAATTTTGCGAGAAATTCAAAGTGGTGGGGAAAGAAACCCTCTTTACCGCATCGCGATGAGAAGACAAATGCTCAGCGAATACATTGCTGAAAGGGTCATTGAGCGGGTTGCGGATAAGCCGGCAACTTTCTCCCAAAAATTGGGCGACCTACTCATCCACCCAATTTGGGGCACGCTGTTCCTGTTGGCTCTGCTTTACTTCGGCTTTTACCAATTTGTTGGCGTTTTCGCCGCTGGGACTTTGGTTGAGTTGCTTGAAGACAAAATTTTCGGCAACTACATCCTTCCCCCAATTGAAAGGTTCTTCAACTGGCTTATCCCTTGGGCTTTGCTTCGGGATTTATTTGTCGGCGAATATGGCATTTTCACCCTGGGCATCCGTTACGCCATTGCTCTGTTGTTGCCCATTGTCACGGCGTTTTTCCTCGTCTTTTCGCTCGTTGAAGATAGCGGTTACTTCCCACGATTGGCTTTGCTCGTTGACAGGCTGTTCAAAAAGATTGGGCTTTCGGGAAGGGCAGTCATCCCGATGGTTCTCGGTTTCGGTTGCGACACGATGGCAACCTTGGTCACACGGATTTTGGAAACTCGGCGCGAACGGATAATTGCGACTTTGCTGTTGGCGTTGGCGATTCCTTGTTCCGCTCAATTGGGCGTGATGATGGCAACAGTGTCAAAAGTCAAGGGCGGCATTTTGCTCTGGACACTTTTCGTTTTTTCCGTTTTCCTCCTCATAGGTTACTTGACCTCAAGGCTTTTGCCGGGCGAAAAGCCCCGGTTTTTCATTGAGGTGGTGCCTTTGAGGGTGCCAAAACTTGACAATGTCCTTGTCAAAACGTGGACAAGGTTGCAGTGGTATTTGCTTGAGGTAACGCCGCTTTTCATTCTGGCGAGCGTTTTAATCTGGTTGGGGCAGGTAACTCAGGTTTTTGACCTAATTATCGCCGCACTCTCTTATCCTGTCCAATGGGTTGGACTTCCCAAAGAAGTGGCGACAGTCATCTTGTTCGGGTTCTTCAGGCGGGATTACGGCGCCGCAGGGCTCCTTGATATGGTTGAGAAGGGAGCAATCGGTGGAATTGACTTGGTGACGACCGCCATCATCTTGACACTTTTTGTCCCTTGCATCGCCCAGTTTTTGATGATGGTTCGTGAACACGGTTGGCTCATCGCAGCAAAAATTGCTGGCTTTATCTTCCCCTTTGCCTTCCTTTGCGGGTTCATCGCAAAGCATTTGCTAACGCTTCTCGGTCATTTCGGTTTGGTAGGTTAGTTGCGTTCGCTTTCTTCCGATTGAGATGGCTGTTAATGCTCCCACTAAGGGCACCAACCCGCAATCGCTGGCAAGCCCGGAGCGTTTTCGCAACGCTGAGTTTTCAGTCGGGCACCGGCCCGACTTTCAACGTGCTGGCAAATTTTGGGAGGAACAATTTCGTCGAGTTTGTTTGCGAGTGAGGCGACTGGTCAACTTCGGCTTGAAAGTTTATTGCAAGTTTAGCCTTGAAGTTCTCTCCTTCCCTCTTCAACGATTTCAAGCAACCTTTGGGCGAAGCGTTCTAAGCGGGCGAGGACATTGCGAATGTATTCCTCTGTCTCTTGGCGCCGGGTTTCCGCTTCCTGCTGGGCTTCAGTTAAAATTTCGTGGGCTCGTTGTTCAGCCTGTCGGACTATAAGGCTCTCATCAACCAACCTTTCCGCCTCTTGTCTTGCACGCTCCAAAATCTTTTCTGCCTCTCGCTTAGCCTCTTCGACGATGCGTTGAGCTTCCTCCCTTGCAGCCCTCAAAAACCGTTCACTTTCCCTTTGGATTTCCATTGCTTTCCGGATTTCGTCCGGCAAAGACGCTCTCATTCGGTGCAGTTTTGTCGCGAACAGTTCTTCGTCAACGATGACCCATCGTCCTAAGATCCGCCTTCCGTTCCTGACCAGCTCTTCGAGTTCCGTGATTGCACGATAGATGTCAGATATGGTTACCGCCTCCTTTCTGCCGCTTTTCTCCTAAGCCTTTCAGCGACATTGTCGGGAACCAGGTCCCTCAAGCAGCCATTGAGCGACGCAACTTCCTTAACAGCACTGGAACTTAGGTAAGCGTAGGGTAAACTGGTCATGAGAAAGAGCGTTTCAATTTCGGGCGCGAGTTTGCGGTTAATGGCAGCCATCTGGAACTCGTAATCAAAATCTGTCACAGCCCTCAAGCCTTTGATTATGACTTTTGCCCCTTTTTGCCGGACAAAGTTAACCAACAGCCCATCAAAGGCTTCAACGGTGACATTGGGCAAGTGACTGCAGCACTCTTTCAGCATCTCAACTCGCTCTTCTAAAGTGAACCAAGGCGTTTTTGCTGGGTTGGTGGTCACAGCGACAATTAATTCGTCGAAAATTTTTGACGCGCGCTCTATCACATCCAAGTGACCGTTGGTCACAGGGTCAAAAGTTCCGGGATAGACGGCGCGAATCATCTTTCGTCCCCCCAATCTCCTGTTGGTGAGTAAAAGCGCAAGACATGCTCGCTTACCCTGCGGTGTTCAAAGGCTATGAGACGGCCGATCGTTTCCGGCAAACTTTCCCTCGCCAATTGCTGAACCACGACGAGCTGAGGACCTTGAAGCAATTCCAGATGATTGCCCAACCACGTCATCAATTGCAATGCCAAATCGCTGCCGTAAGGTGGGTCTAAGAAAACGATGTCGAACCTTTCCCCCTCAGCCAGAAGTTGGGGTAGTTTGCGCCTCGCATCTCCCTTGACGATTCTTGCTCGATCAAAAAGTTTCGTTAGCAACAGGTTTGTCTTTATGGTTTCAACGCACCTTCCGTCTAACTCAACAAACACGACTTTTTCAGCACCCCGACTCAGCGCTTCAATCCCGACCGCTCCTGTCCCCGCACATAAGTCAAGGAAGCGACTTCCAATGACCAATCGCCCAAGCATGTCAAACAAGACCGTTCTAATTCGGTCGGTTGTGGGTCGGACCCGAGCATGAGATGGGCTTTTTAACCTTACGCCTTTACTTGTGCCCGCAATTACCCTCACATTTCGGTCCCCTCCTGTCCTTCACCGAACTTTCCTTAACCGAGCGGCAAAAACTCCATCGGTGTTGTGTTTGTGAGGGAACAAGCGCAGAAAACCTTCTTCTGTTACCGCACCGGGAATTTCCACTGGCAAGAACGGGCTTGGGTTTTCCAAAGCGAACTCCGGATGAAGTTCCAGAAAAGACTTGATAACTTGTTCATCCTCCTCCGGCTCCAAACTGCAGGTGGCGTAGACGATCACGCCCCCTCTGCGAACGACCGATGCGGAAGCGTTAAGCAAGCGAAGTTGCAAATCGGCCAGCTGCTCTATCTGCTCTTCGCTTTTCCTCCAGCGAGCATCTGCTTTCCGCCTCAGAGTTCCTGTACCCGAGCACGGGACATCAAGCAAAACTTTGTCTGCTTGGTTGACGAATTGTTGAGCCAACTCCGCCCAATCGCCTAAAACCGTCTTGATATTGAACAGTTTTAGCCGGACGGCGTTTTCCTCCACTAACTTCAACCGTGATGGGTGGCTGTCAACAGCGATAATCTCGGCTTCATCCCTTGTCAACTCAGCGATGTGAGTTGTTTTGCCGCCGGGTGCCGCACAAGCGTCAACAATGATTTCGCCGGGTTTCGGGTCAAGCAAGTAAGGGACAATCATTGCACCTTCGTCTTGAACTGTGAACAGACCACCTATGAAGCCGGGTAATTTCGTGACATCGTGAGTTGTGTCCAATCGCAAACACTCGGGCACCCAAGGGCTCGGTTCTATTTTTCGGCAGCGGAATTCAAGTGCCCGAGCAACCAACTCCCGTTCAGTGTATTTGAGGTTGACCCGAATGCAAATGTTTGGCGGTTCGTTGTTTGCTCGGCAAAGAGCCAAAGTCTCTTCAACACCCCAAAATTTAACCCAACGGGAAACCATCCAATGGGGGTGAGAGGTTGATACGCTTATGTGGGCGACTGGGTCTTCGCCCAAAGAAGGGATTGGGACATCACGCCAATTTTCTCCGATTCGGCGGACAACGGCATTGACGAGTGAGACGAGACCTTTGTGCTCAAACCTTTTCGTCAACTTGACATACTCGCTCCCAACGATTGGCGCTGGATGTCCGAAAAAGACCAACTCGTATGCTGCCATCCGCAAAATGTTGCGGGCAAAAATTGGCAGCTCGTTCAAAGGGTAATCGCAGAAATGCTGAACGATGTGGTCAAGGTAAAGGCGCATTTTCACGACTCCCATCGCAAGAGCCGTGACCATTGCCCTCTCTTTTGCGGGCAACCGCCTCTGTTTGAGAAGTTCCCGGAGCGACAAATTGACATATGCGTCCTTCCGCTCCACTTCAACTAACGCAAGCAACGCCAACTTGCGGGCTGGACATATTTGGTCAACACTGGTTGGATGAAAAATCTGACGAGCCATAACGAGTCACCAACCAAGCGATGCTCAGTCAAAATCAACCAGTTACTTGAACTTGCCTCAGGACAGGCTTCACTGTTGAGAAGTTTGCTCAGAACTTGATTGTGCTTGAGTCGGCTGAGTTTGCGGCTGAGATGGCTGCTGAGCCTGGGAAGTCAACCGCTCCATTTCCTTCGCTGCCTGATATTCACCCCAAGCGATAGCAATGACAAGTCCGCCACCGAGCGCCAACATTGGTCCAAGAGCGCCTTTCAGCACGGTGACGAAATCGCTCCACCAAACCACAAGCAAGACAATCCCGACAATCACGCACACAATCCCCAGCACCAAAGCGATTGCTGTCCCTTTGGACATGACTCATCGCCTCCATCACTGCCAACATTTTTGCAGCATTTTGATTATGCCACCGGGATGTCAATTTGGTCGCACTTTTGGCTTGAACATTGTCAATAGGTGCGGGTTTCGCTGAGGGCAGTGCTATGATTTTTGAGGCGTTGAGTGGCGACATCTTGAGGAGGGATAAAAATGCCGGTTAACCGCGAGCGTTTTTTGGCGGATTTTTTGGAACTCGTCCGCATCCCAAGCCCTTCGGGGAAGGAACGGGAAGTCGCTCAAGCGGTGAAAGCGAAACTTGCAGCAATGGGTTTAACCGTTTTGGAAGATGATGCGGGGAAAAGTTTCGGCGGGGAACAGGGAAATTTGGTTGTCAAAGTTCCAGGCAACTTGGAAGGCGTGCCCCCGATTTTGCTGAACGCTCACTTGGACACTGTCCTCCCGTGCGAAAATGTCAACCCAATCGTTGAAGGCGATAAGGTTCGCTCGGACGGGAAGACAATCTTGGGAGCAGACAACAAAGCGGGAGTCTGCGTTTTGTTGGAATTTTTGAGGGTCATCAAGGAAGATGGCATCCAACATGGTCCTCTGGAAATCGTGTTCACTGTCGCAGAAGAGACCGGTCTGCACGGGGCAAAACACCTTGACTATTCACTCATCAGCGCGAAAGTCGGTTTCGTCCTTGATAGCGGTCCACCCATTAACAAAGTCATCGTTCGGGCTCCGTCGCAAAAGAATTTGAGGGCGGTTGTGAGAGGCAAATCCGCCCACGCCGGGGTTTCCCCTGAAAAAG
>JANZZQ010000060.1 GCA_026419315.1 Armatimonadota bacterium
TCCGCCATCCTTCATCCCTCCTGCCATGATTTTGTGTTTATGTTAGCGCTCGTTTTCGTTGGCAGCGTATTTGCGACTTGAGCATTTGCACTCCTCCGCAATTGAATGTTTGAACAGGGGCGTGCTAATGATAACCAACGAAGTCGCATTTTTAAAGTCCCTCTCAGATAAGCCCCCCATCAACAACGATGACTTGCCCGGTGATGTAACTTGCCGCATCGGAAGCCAAGAAAGCAACGACTTCCGCCACCTCCTCTGGTTGACCGAACCGACGAAGCGCAATTTGTGATTCGTAACGGTTGCGAATTTCCTCGGGCAAAGACGCTGTCATGTCGGTGACGATGAAACCCGGAGCAACCGCATTGACAGTTATATTTCGGCTGCCAAGTTCTTTCGCGAGGCTTTTCGTGAAACCGATAAGTGCAGCCTTCGCTGCAGCGTAGTTTGCTTGGCCTACATTGCCGATAAGCCCAACCACGGAACTTACATTGATTATTCGCCCCCACCTTTTTGACACCATCATCGGCACGACCGCCTTCGTGCAAAGGAACGCACCCTTCAAATTCGTGTTTATGACTTCATCCCATCTGCTTTCGTCCATCCGCAAAAAGAGAGTGTCGCGAACGATGCCAGCGTTGTTGACAAGAATGTCAACACCGCCAAGTTCAGAACGAACCTTTTCAACCATAGTGCGAACTTGCTCGGGGTCAATGACATCAGCTTGAATTGGCAGGACACTTCTGCCCGTTTCGGTTCGAATTTTATCTGCCAACTTTTGTGCGAGTTCAGCCTGCTGACGGTAACAAAAGGCGACGGAAGCTCCACGATGGGCTAAAAGCCGGACAACGGCTGCCCCAATCCCTCTGCTTCCACCAGTAACTAAAGCGACTTTGCCCTCCAATGAAAGCGATTCAATTGCGTCCACAGTTCCAATCACCCCTGTTCCCTTTGCTTTGCTGATTCCAAGTCATTGATGAAGCGCTCAACGATTCGTCTCCAGCGGCGAAAAGAACCTCAATGTCGGTTGGCAACTGCCCGTGATAAAAATGAGCAGCATGCAACAGGTCAATTATTTGCCCAAATCGCCTCCCAAAGTGTCTCGGCAATTGTCTCCTCAACTCGCCCTGTCTGCTTCCTTCGGTGTTCAGGTAAGCCATCGCCACCATCCGGGCAGCATCAAACAGCACATTGAAAGCATCACGGTAATCTCCTGTCAGGCTCCTCTCTGGTGGCAATCGTCTGGCTTCCCTCATGAGGTCTTCGGCGTCAAGCATCCTTCGTCCCGCCTCGTCAAAAGCCGGCACTGCCGTCTCATTGAGCACTTCCCTTGCCGCATTCACATCGCCCCAAACCAACCTACCAAACGCCATCACGCCTGCCGCCACAGGTCCCGCCAACTTTTTCACCTCTTTGCTGGACGATGACATCAACCCAGACAGTTAAATCAACCACCGCATCAAAGTAGTGCCCACAAGGTTTTTTGCGTTCAGTGATAACTAAAAAGTCAAGGTCGCAAGCGAGTTTCGAGGCATAAACGGCTGAGCCGAAAAGGACGATGGCACGGATATTTTTGTCAACCTTGAGCAACGCCTCTATCGCTCGAGCCAAGTGAGTTTTCAACTGGCTTCGCGTCATGGCGATTCCGCCTCAGTTCACATGCTCTCCAGTGCATTGACCGTCTCCTCAAAAGATTTTGGGTCTTCAACGCAGAAAGTTACTGCATCGGGAACGATTCTCCTGACCAAGCCGCTGAGCACTCTCCCCGGCCCAAGTTCAACGAAGACCTTGACACCATTTTCGTGCATCGTCTTCACGCAATCGACCCAACGGACAGGAGAAGTCAACTGCTCAACGAGCAACCGCTTCATTTCGTTTCCATCCGTTACCGGTTTACCGGTCACATTGGCGACAATTGGAACATCTGGGTCTTTGAAGTTCGCTTGTTCAACGTGTTGTCGGAACAGTTCTTTTGCATCATTCATCAAAGGCGAGTGGAAAGCGCCGCTGACTTTCAAGGGCACAGCCTTGACGGCGCCGAATTGGCGGGCAATTTGGATGGCGTGCTCAACTGCCGGGATTTCCCCAGAGATGACAATTTGGTCGGGGGCGTTGTAGTTTGCGATAGTGATGATCCCCTTTTCTGAAGCAGCTTGACAAAGCTTTTCTACTTGCTCCGAAGAAGCGCCTAAGATGGCAGCCATGCTGCCAGCGGGTGCTTGGTTCATCAATTCCCCCCGCTTAGCCACCAACTTCAAGCCCTCTTCAAACTCCAACGCACCGCTGGCGACAACCGCAGTCCACTCGCCCAGACTGTGGCCTGCAACAAATTTGGGTTGAATCCCGCGCTCGGAAACGAGAACCCAACAAGCAAAACAGGTGGTGAAAATGGCAGGTTGAGCGTTGATGGTCTGCGTTAGTTCCTCCTCGGGACCTTCAAAGCAAAGTTTTGTGAGAGGACGACCTGTTACTTTTTCTGCGGTTTTGTAAAACTCCTGAAGTTCGGGGAAGGCTTTCAATAAGCTTTTGCCCATCCCCACACGCTGCACTCCTTGCCCTGGAAAAATAAACGCCAGCGCCATGTCGCTCCTCCTTTGCTCTCAGTTTTTGTATTGCCATGAAATATTGCCACACCGGCAAAAGAGCGTTAGTGGCAACTACATGCGCATGACGAAACTCGCCCACGACAACCCTGCACCGAAACTGACGGCGACCACAACGCTTCCCTCCCTCAGCAAACCATTACGCTTCGCTTCATCCATCGCTATTGGGATTGAGGCGGCTGAAGTGTTCCCATACTTGTCAACATTGACGAAGATCTTGTCCATTGACACCCCGAGGCGCCTCGCCGCGGCGTCAATTATTCGGATGTTGGCTTGGTGGGGGAAAATCAGGTCCACGTCGCCTATCGTCAAGCCAGATTTTTGAAGGGCAGCGAGAGTGCTCTCCGCCATGACGCGGACTGCGAACTTGAAAACCTCGTTACCGTTCATAAAGAGGGTGGGGCGACCGCTGAACCCGGATTCCAAAGGGTTAGCGTAGCAGCTTTGAAGTGCACCCGCTTTCAAAAGTGGACCACCACTCCCATCACTGCCCAGGTCAAAACCGAGCAAACCTCGTCCTTCGGGCACAGGAGCAATCACCGCTGCCCCAGCACCATCGCCAAATAGGACGCAAGTTTTCCTATCCGACCAATCAACGATGCGAGTGAGGGTCTCTGAGCCAATCACCAAAGCGCAATTTGCGCCCCCTGATTGGACAAACTGACAAGCAGTCACGACACCGTAAACGAAACCCGTGCAACCTACGAGCAAATCAAAGGCTGCAGCTTTTGAAGCACCGATAGCGTGCTGGACTTGACAGGCTGTTGACGGGAAGAAGTAATCGGGTGTCACTGTTGCGACAATGATCAGGTCAACTTCGCTTGGGGGAACGTTTGCATCGGCTAATGCCATTTTCGCCGCTTCAATTGCCATGGTCGTTGTAGTCTCGTGGGCGGCAGCGACTCTCCTTTCCTTTATGCCCGTTCGGGTTGTAATCCATTCATCGCTCGTGTCAACAAGCTTCTCAAGGTCAAAATTTGTCAACACCCTCTCGGGAACGTAAGAACCGAGCCCAACAATCCCGACAGACTTCATCGCTGTCACCTCGTAAAGAAAAGTCTCCGCTGTTGGCCGAAAGCCTATTTTACCGCTGAAGCGATGACCGATTGCAGTTTTTGTGCGACTTTTTCAACGGCGTTTACGATGACATTTTCCCTTGCGACGGCGATGGCTTTAGCTATGGCTTTGTTGTCGGAAGCGCCGTGAGTGATAATGCAAACGCCTTTGATGCCTAATAAGGGTGCACCTCCATACTCGCGCCAATCCAACCGCTTTCCCAACGCCCTAAGGTATGGTCTCAAAAGCAAACCTGCAAGTTTGGTTCGCCAATTGGTCAACATCAAATCTTTGATTTCACGCCAGATGAACAGACCAATCCCTTCTGCCGCTTTAAGCAGAATGTTGCCAACGAAACCGTCGGTGACGACAACATCGGCGGCCCCCTCAAGCAAGTAACGCCCCTCAACATTACCGACGAAATTTAGCGGCGCTGATTGCAGCAAATTGAAGGCTTCTTTCGCCACGCTTGTTCCCTTAATGGACTCCTCGCCTATGTTCAAAAGCGCAACGCGGGGATTCTGGATTCCCATCACGGCTTCGGCATACGCAGCACCCATGAGCGCAAACTGCAAAAAGTGTTCGGGTTTGCAATCAACATTCGCACCAACATCCAGAAGCAAAAAGCGACCTTGGTGATGGGGTAGGACGATGGCAATAGCGGGACGAGTTATTGGGGGCAAACATCCAACATGTAAAGTTGCTGCCGCCAACGCAGCACCTGTGTTGCCTGGTGTCACAAAAGCGTCAACTTCGCCGCTTCCCAAAAGCTTCATCCCGACAACTAAACTTGCATCGGGTTTGCGCCGAACAGCGGTCAAGGGCAATTCATCCATGCCGATAACTTGCGAAGCGCAGACAAAATTCACTCGCTCCCGCAGCGTTGAAGGCAGCGATAAAGTTTCCCAAACTTCAGGAGTCGCCACAAGAGAGACAGTCAAGTCAGGGTGTTCCCGAACCGCTTCAAGCGCCCCACTCGCCAAAAGAGACGGTGGGTGATCTGCACCCATTATGTCCACAGCAATGTGAATCTTCCTCTCCATCACTCGCACAACATACCTCCAATGGAATGTTTTTGGAGACAGCGACATTATAGCCACAACAAACCCAATTCGTCAATTGCCCCAACTGCTCTCAACGGCTCCGCTGAAGCAATTTGTGAGAGTTTTTCCTGTTACGGTCGCACCTTTAAAGTGTGACAACCGAGCGCAAATGCGAAGTGGTTGAGGAGAGAGAAAAAACAAACCAACCAACTCCCAAAGCAACTCACCAGTTGGAAACCTTTCTGCTGAAAGCGCGCCCGGCAGGATTTGAACCTGCGACCCCTGGCTCCGGAGGCCAGTGCTCTTTCCTGGCTGAGCTACGGGCGCTTCGTTTTTGACTTGACAGAATTGAATTTTCGGGGGGTGGCGCGCCCGCTGGGATTTGAACCCAGGACCTCTGGCTCCGCAGGCCAGCGCTCTATCCGGACTGAGCTACGGGCGCATCAAATGGCGGAGGGACCGGGATTCGAACCCGGGGGCAGGGCTTTAAACCCCGCCACGGCTTAGCAGGCCGTCGCCTTGGGCCACTCGGCCATCCCTCCGCTGCGAAATTTGCCGCTGTTATTTTAGCGCCTTCAACCAAGAACCGTAACACCTCAAGCAAGCAAGTCCTTTAGACGATTAACAACAGCAGACGGGTGAACATCAGTTGCAACTAAACAATTGGGTTCACCCTCAACTTTTTTCGTCCGCCCTCTCTCATCGACGACTATTCTCATCGGTGTCAAAGTGACCAAATCGGATTCAACAACCACCAACGCAGCCAAAGGGTCATGAAGGATCGGCATCGGCACGGAACCATCAGGTCGTCGGTGAGCCTCCTGCCAAGCCTCCGTCAGAGCAAGCAACCGTTTCGTCAAAGGTTTTTCGCTCCTTGACAGTTCTTTCAGATCGGTTTCGTTAAACCTGCAACGCAAAGTCACATCCAATCCAATCATTGTCAAGGGCTTGCCGCACTCAAACAGAATCCTCGTCGCTTCCGGGTCGACAGATGCATTGTATTCGGGTTCGGTGTGTTCAGGCATCAAAGTCCCAACCATTGACACGATGCGAGTTATTTTCTCTGCCGCCTTCGGGTGTTCGGTCAGTAATTTCGCTGCATTAGTTAATGGGCCAACTGTCAAGAGGACCAATTCGCTGCCTTGAAAGGCTTCTATTTTCTCCGCCAAAAACGCAACGCCGTCCTTGCGACCCGTCTTCAACTTTTGCTCATCCTCGGGCGGAATGGCTTTCATCTGGTTCGGGCGGTAAAGTGAAATCGGACGACCGATAGGGTTTTGCTCTCCCGCCGCAACTTCAACTTCCTTCTCCGCCGCTTCTATCAGCCAACGAGCGACCACGGCGCGGGCGACTGTATCGGCGTATACGGTGGAAACGCCGAGTAGGTTGATTTGCGGATGTGTCAAGCAGACCGCCAATGCCCAAGCGTCATCAATGTCATCGCCGATATCCGTGTCTAACAGCACAGCAACAAGTCTCGACATCTCTCAGTCCTCCCTTCCTTCGCTTTCCTTTGAACAACCGAGACAAAGTTTAACTCTCTCCCCGCAACAAGTCGGGTTGACAATCCCGTGCTTGTCCGCTATCATATGAACGAGGCTCAAATTTCGAACGGAGGTGGTAGCAGATGCAAGTGACGGCCGAGAAATTGGCAAAGTTGACCACAGAGTATGCAGGCTACTTGGAGGGTGATAGGTTAGACGCTTTCTTCCGAGAATTCGGCATCAAGTTCGCGGCGGGGCACTGGGCAGCGGGTGAATTTGCCGACCGCTTCAACCCCATTGGATACAATGTCCACCGTCCAGATTTCCGCGACACAATTGTTGACCAGATTGCTCGGGTTTCACAGGCGGGGATTGAAGGCATTGAATTCCACGATGTCCTTTTCTTGGATGACAAGGGGCAAATCGACGACGCGAAAATCGCGGAGGTCAAAGATGCCCTCGTCCATTACAATGTCAAGCCCACCAACATGAATATCAATGTTTGGACGAACTCAATCTACCGCATGGGCGGAATCACAAACCCTGACCCCGCAATTCGCAAGCGAGCCTTGGAACAATGTTTGCAGGCTGTTGAAA
>JANZZQ010000061.1 GCA_026419315.1 Armatimonadota bacterium
ATGTGTATAAGAGACAGGGCAAGCGGCCCGCTCCCCAGGCGGGGTAGGCCCTGGGGGAAGGGGTTGATGGCCCCCTGAAAGAAGGCCTGGAAACTGGGATAAGAATGCGCCCCAACCTGGACGTCCGTGCCCTCCTCCTCTTCCTCCTCAACCTTGTAGCCAGCGAGGGCAACTATCGGAGCGAACAAATTTTGGAGAACACGGCGCTTTGCCCTCGTGCATGCAGCCATGACAATTACATGCTCAGGGGTATTTTCATCCCATCGCCGCTTCCACGAACCAGTTTTCCTGTCCCTAATCATCTCATCACGCTCAGCGATCCCCCACTCCCCACCTTCCTCTGGCACGATGGGCTGCCCTGTCTTCATACTGATAGGCAACGCCCTCGCCCTTGCCCTGACCAACTTTCCGCGCTCATCCCGCTCTTCCTTCAGTTCCACGATGGTCGCAATGACACCATACCATGTCCCGATGGTCTGCCACGCGGGAAAAAGCAAGCCCTCAATGGGCTTGCCCCGCGCATCAGTCCCTATCGTGTAAATCCAGCCCGCTTGCTCAACGATGCTCCTGAGCAAGCGAGCAACTTCCCTGCCACGAATAACGGCTTCTTTGGGGTCGTAGACAAGTTGGAACGAACCAGCGGGAACAATGTCGGTCACCTCTACCCCTTCCCGCTCGTAGATTTGTTCCTCCTCCATCTTAATTCACCTCCAAGCGTGTCATTTTTGCGGCTCGCTCGTGCATCAAATCAACGAGCCGCTGCAAATTTTCAGGGAAAACATAATTGCAATCGGTGCAGACATAATAGGAGACCCATCCCTTGCCCCCCACCCAACTGACTTGTTTAACGCTCAGACCTTTACAAAGCGGGCAGAGGGCTCGGCGAAAATCAGACTTAAGAACGCATAAATTAAGTTCGCACATGGGACAACTGACGCGGAAAATGTAAGAATCTTGGATGGAGAAATAAAAATACTCCGCTTGCGGAAACGAACAATCCACGCACCTCTCCTCCCACCTCATTTCCCATTCACCCCCAATTTCCTCCGCCAATATGCTTCTATATTGTGTTTGTTACGACATGAAGAGGAACAATACTTCTGGAAGGACAGCGAGGTGAAAAACTCCCTCCCACAAACAGGACAAACCTTCAACGGGGGGTAAATCAATTTCTTTGAATTTCCCTTTGTTGATTTCACCTGAGTTTGAGTCTCGTCAACCATTTGTTTCCACCTCCGCCCCTTATTATAACACAACCTGTTTTAAAAATCAACTGTTAGTTTAATGCGATGCAATTTAATTGCACCGCTATTTACACTGACAGATTGTTGCGCTATAATCTGCTGCGGAGGTGAAAGTAATGACAAAATACAGTCCAATCTGGGCTTCCTTTATGAGGAACATTCGAAAAGCAAAAGGCTTAACTTTAATTGAGATGGCTCAAAGATTGCAATGCACCCCGCAGTATGTCTACGAACTGGAAAAGGGTAGGCTGCCAAGCGATAGTTTCGTCATCTCCGCAGCCAAAGCGCTTGAAGAAGATCCCATTGAATGGTATCAAATTTACCTCATGTCCAGAGCAGAAACTGTCAACCTTGACCCATCACAAGTCTTCTCATCAAAACAAAACCCCTTCAACGACATCCCAATAGAACTTCGTTCTATCCTCTCACAACTCATCCGCGACCGAAAACTTTACCAGAAGGCAATTTCCATGCTAAAATTGCTCGTGGAGTGATACCTATGAAGGATAAATTCTTCTGGAGCGTTGTCATCATTTGTGCGACCGCAATCACCATAACTTTGCTTCTCGTCCAACTCTTCCGCTATCAATACTTTCCGCCAACTTACAGTTACTGCATAGATAAATTGACGGGGAAGAAATATTTCTTTGATGGAACGAAGTGGCGTTCGTTCCCCTAATAAATCCTCAATGTCCCCAAAATGTTCCTCGCCTTCACAGCCCTCACTACATTCACAGGCGGATGAATTTGCCCAAACGGGGCGTAAATGTCTAAAACATACCTCAGCGCATCAACAATGTGGTCGTAGTAGCCATCTTTCAAAATCTCACCAACTTCATCTCGCCTGTAGCCACCTTCAAAAGCGCGAACCAATATCTTGCATTTCGGGTGAATAAAAAGCCTATTCTTGCGCAACAAACCGATGATGTTTTGAATTCCAGCCTCTATCGGCACTCGCTTCATCCTCAACGCAATTTTATGTTTGACACGCAACTCAACATCTATGCTCTCAGCCCTGTCGCTCTTTTGAACCGCTGCATATGGGTCGCCACAGTAAATCACAATGGGCGCATTGGTGAAATAAGCGCCCGTCCTGTTCTTGACAATTTCAATGAAGTCATCAAGCAGCATGTTGTGACCGAGAAACTCATCAAGAACATGGACGCACCTTCCCGACGGGTTTTCGGGCTCACCGACAACTTGAACCCAAACAGCGGCTGGTCTGTGATAACCGAAGTCCAACCCCACAAGCAACGCATATCGCGGGTCAAACTCCAACTCCCTGACATGGACGGGCTTCTGGAAAAACGATCGGAAAACAGCGCTCCCCTCAGGAACAAATCCCCACTCACCCTTAGCATATCGCTCAACTTCCTCTGGGCTCATCGTGTCAAGCAAGATGTTTTTGAAGTCCGAAGGCAAATATGGGTTATCGTCTATTGTCGCGTAAACGACTGCCGTCCCTTGCGCCTTCTCTATGTCCCACTCCGGAATCCCAACGAAAAACTCGTAAAGCCAATGGGTCTCAGGAACGGGGTTAGCAGTGGCAAACAAATGTCGCCTGTTGCGTGGAACATGGGGTAAACGCAAGCGAGTTAACTGAAACTTGAAAACTTCAAATGGCACATCTTCAACTTGGTCAATGGCGATGAACCCGACATTCAAACCTTTCGTCCTCCGAAGCGACTTGACTGTGTCGCCAAGACCTGTCAAAAAGACGACCGAGCCAGTCGCTGGAAAGAATATCTGTTTCTTGCGGCTGTAATGCTGATATGGGATGCCACTCATCTCCAACTCAAAAAGCAAATCCTCAAGAACCGTCCGCTCCAAATCCTCGTAAGCCATCCGAGCCAAAACGCCCCTGTTGTTGCGAACCATCAAGCAGTCGTCAATCAACTGCCAAATCAAAGCGGTTGTCTTGCCGCTACCCGTCGCGCCGATGAACAAAACTATCGGATACTCAAGGCAGCGACGGTGAAACTCTTTTTGAATGTCCGTCGGCTTGTATCGGTCACCAACAAACATCAACGAACACCTCGCTTAACTTTCGCCTTCAGTCAAGGCTTTTTGCTCCTTTGGCTCCAACTCAACCACCTGACCGGTAATGGGTGACCGATATTGGAGCCGTTGCTGCAGGATATTGACCTGAACGCCGCCTTTGCCCCTGAACTTGGAGTCATACCCTTGAAGCAATTTGATGGCAGCATCAATATCGCCCTCAGCCAAAACCCTGTCAAAGACCATCAACCTCAACTTCTCAACTTGAGCCTCAATCCACCTCTCCTTGTCCTCCATCTCAACCTCAAGCAACGCCTTCCTCAATTGCTCAACCCCAGCGACCACTTTCCCCCACCAACTCGCTATCTGGCGCAAATGGCTCTCGTTGATTATCCCGTGCCGCATCGCAATCGCTAACCCGTCATCACCAAACCTGAAAATCAACACCGCTGTCAGACACGCCCTCCCCGCTGCCGGCATCTCCCTCAATATCGCTTCCATCCCCTGCATCATTGACGATAGCCTTGAAGACTTCGTTGGCACGCAATATCACCTCTGCCTTAAGTTTCTCTAACTCAATCACCGCATTGAACCCTTTCTTGTGCCGCTCCAAAATAGGCGGGAGTATCCGAAGCCACTCCGATAAAGTCAGAAAAGAACGACGGGGAAAGTCAGGTTGAGCCCTGAACCAACTCGGAGACACTCCAGTAAGCCTCGCAATGGCTATAACACCGAGGAGACAAAAGCCGTTCTTGTAGCCCTTGAACTGATATATCCCACGCTCCCTCAGAACCTTCTGCTCAACGAGCGCCTCAACCTTCTGCGGCGTCACCTTCACATACTGCTTCTGACGAAACGGGTGACGCCACCAAGGCTCCACTCCCAACTCGCGAAGCACCTTCCACAGTTTTCTCCGCGACACTACCACTTCCATTGTAACTACACCCCTTGGTTGATTTCTGTAAACTACCTGTTTATAATTATAACTGATGGTTTAACAAAAAACAAAGAGGTGGTCGCAATGAACCGATGGCGAAAAGGGAAGCGGGGAGAATTAGAAGTGGCGAGATTACTTTACCAAGCCCACTACGGCTCCCCTCCAAACCCCGACAGGGATGTCTTCGTCAGGACGAAAGGCGGAGTGAGGCAAAAAGAAGGTGATTTGGTTACCCCTGCCGATTTCCCTTTTTTCGTTGAAGTCAAAAACCGATCAATCTCTTTGCCAAAACTCTTGACTTCCGAGTGGCTGAAAATGCTCTCGGAAACAATCACCAAAGCAAAAAGAAAACCAATCCTTTTTTGCTTCAAATGCCAACGAGAGTGGTGGGTCGTAACAAACGCTCCCATTGACGCACAACTGTTCATCGTAATCAACCAACACGAATTCGCCATCACTACCCTTAAAAAGTTCTGTGAGTGGTGGCAGCAGAAGGAGAGGAATAAACATGAAGCGCAAACTCGTAATTGAATACACACCCCCTATTAGTCTTGAGACTGAACAAGAACTTTTAGGCACTATTTTGCTTTACGGAGACCAATATTTTTTAACAGAAATGATGGGTATCACCGCAGAGCATTTTTCCTACAAACCCCACCAATTCATCTGGCGGGCGATCTCTTTGGCAGCAAAAACAAACAGACCAATTACCGTCCCACAGGTTTTTGAAATCATGCAAATTCAGGGTTGGAGCAATGAACTCGGGGAAGGCGAAAAATACCTCATCAAATTGACAGAAATGGCTGTAGCACCCGACAGAATCCTAACCCTAACCAACATCCTCCATCGCTGCAGACACGCCAATAGGGTCATGGAACAATGCATAAGAACCCTATCATCCTACTCCGTTGACGGCGATTGGGAAAACGCCCTATCAAACCTGCTCTCCGCCATAACATCACAATCATCGCCTATCTCAACCCCAATCGCCTACCCGCCCTCGGAAATCCTAACTATGGAACTGTCCTTCCCTTTTATCATTGACCACTTCCTGCCCGAAGTAGGCATCCTACTGATCGCTGGCTCCGCTGGAGTAGGGAAGTCCCTGTTCGCACTCTGGCTCGGCATCAAAATCGCCGCAGGTGAACCACTTTTCCAACAATTCAACACCCAACCATCTACCGTCCTCTATGTTGACGGCGAATCATCACCAGCGGGTTACAAAAGAAGGCTCTCCCTGCTCACATCCAACCCGCCAGAAAATATCTTCTACACCCAATGGGCAAACAACTTGCTGTCACCAGAAGGCAAAGCCCAACTTGAATTCCTCATCCGAACCTATAACCCATCAACAATCATCTTGGACTCCATGATCCGATTCCACAACCTCAACGAAAACGACCCAACAGCCATGAAAAGTTTCTACAACACCCTCAACTGGTTCAGAAGCAACTACGGAACTGCCTTCATCATCCTCCAGCACGCCCGCAAAACCTCTCTGTTCGGCTCAACTATAGACGCAATCAGAGGCAGCACCGAAATCGTCGCCTTCCCCGATACCGTCCTCTTCCTAAGAAGACCTCAAAAATCCAACACTTTGACCATAGACATCGTGAAACTGAGACATAGCGAACTTGACTTCACCAAATTCCGAATCGCCCTAAACCGCTCATCTACCCCTTGGTTCTACGAGTTCCTCGGCTCGTCAGAAGAAGTTGAAAGCAGAATTGAAGAAGCAATCAAGTTCGTGACCGACCTGCTTGAAGGCGGGGAAATGTCACGAGCGGAGATAGTTGAAAAAGGAAAAGCACAGGGATTCAGCAGAGTAGCAATAGATAGGGCTCTCAGCAACCTGAGAGCCGACGGAACAGTTATCACCATCAAGCGAGGGCGAAACTCCTTCTATCAATTAGCAAGTTCAAACCCTCAACTTGACCTCTAACCTTTCTCAACCTTTCTCAACCTTTCTCAAACCCTTGAGAAAGGTCGCTTTTTCAAAATTCCCGATTTTGCCCCAATTTTGAGCCATCTCGTGAAACCTTTCTCATTTCTCAACCTTTCTCAAAAAATATGGATGAGAAATGAGAAAGGTCAGATGACCTTTCTCAACCTTTCTCAAGCCGTGAGAAACGATGAGAAAGGTCGTTTCCCCAAAACTCACGATTTTACCCCGATTTTAAGCCATCTCGCAAAACCTTTCTCGTTTCTCAAACCTTTCTCATAGTATGAGAAACATTGAGAAAGGTCTCATATCTTTCTCTTCTCATAAGGAGAGAAAGATAAATGAGAAAGGTTGCGTAAAAGCGGGAAAAATTTGGGCATTTTGACCAATTTTCGCTGTAAGTTGCTCTCATTAATGAGTTCTGCTTACAAAACTGAAATTAATTGATGGCTTCATATTGTAGGGGAAACGGGAGGCGGCGAACCGAGCGCAAAGGCTCGGCAAGTGTCTTTTGGCGGGCGCTGACAGAATAGGCGGCAAACTGAAGATCAACTAATGAAAGTTATCGGACATTTTTACGGGTCGCAATCTGTCTCTTA
>JANZZQ010000005.1 GCA_026419315.1 Armatimonadota bacterium
GCCAAAAAATTGTCGGTTGTTGCTGAGTTGTCGGAACGCCCGCAGGTTGCTGCATCACACCCACCTCCGAAGGTGGGAAAGGTTCAAGCAAGCCATTGACATTATGCCATCTTAAGGAACAAATTGCACTACCCCAACACCATAGGCGGGAACTCTAACCTTGACAAAAGAACTTAGTGGCAGCTCGGAATAACTTGGGTTATCGCGACCCTGCAAAACTCTCACCCTGACAGTTCTCACCCTTTCCAGCCCAACCGCTTCGAGCAAGACATCAACGACGTTTGGGCTTGTGTTCACCAGGAGGACATTGTTTGCGGTTGGGGTTTTCCCGCTCAGGATGAGCAAAGGCGCGAAATTGGTCGCGGATGTCACCAAAGTTGAGCCTGTTGGGAAATAGGTGTTACAAGCCCAAATTGACCAGTAGGTTGGTTGAGGCATTCCCGAATCATCCAAAAGTCCCCATCCATCGCCTGCAAGTTTGTAATGCACGATTGTCTCACACTTCCCCGCCATTTGCACGAACAAAGCAGCAAGCCAAGATGCCCCAAAGTTGTTTGAAACTCGCTCATCAGCAGGTTTGCCATCCTTCGTGCGGACTGAGTTGGGAGCGCACTCAGTTATCTGCAGTGGAACGCCTGAAGGCGGGTAAATTTGTCTCAACCATTCGTCAAGCCGATTGAGGGGAACTTGGTCTGGTAAATCTGCACTCACAGTCTCACGAGCAGCCCTCATCAACTCCTCATCGCTGATACTGGCGTTATGGGCGCCGTAGAAATGGAGCGTGAAAAAGTCTGGGCGAGGAGCTTTCGCAAAAAGCAACTGCAACTTTTCCCTCCACGCCCCTCGTTCCCCCCAACCACCTACCTGAACTGTCGGGGAAATTCGCTTCATCGCCTCTTTCAAGGCTGAAAAGTAGATCGCCAGGGTTTCAGGACGCAACTGAAGTGGTGGTTCTGAAGGTCTTTGAAACAACTCGTAAAGTTTCACTGCAGGCAGAAGTCTCTGAACCCAGAAACTCACTTGCTGCTGGAACGCACCGGAAGGAAGGTCTTCCGGTTTCAGCGGTGAGAGGGTGACGACAGGGACCATGTTCAGCCTCTGAACTTGAATAGCCCAAGATTGAACCAATTTCGCTGAAGTTTCAAAGTCTCGCTGAGTTGCCAAGTCATTGACAAAAATCCTTGCCCACCCAAGCTTCAAATCGGCGATGCGTTTCCTAACGGCAGGGTTTTGAAGCAGCGAAATTGCCTTTTCATCCCAACAAGCACCCCACCTCAGCAAGTTCGTCGCTTGTTCCTGTTGGAAATCCACAACCGCCCTCACGGTTACTGTCAGCACAACTGGTGCGGCAACTTCTGTCGCCAACTCATCCAAGATGAAGAAGAAGGGTTGAAAGGGTCCAACCCGCTCAATTCGCAGCTCTTTCAAATATCGGACGAACACAGTTACAGGCGTTCCTTCCTCGTCACGAAATACGTCCCAACCAAGGTGAACCTGTTGCCAAGCGTTGGGCGGCGAAAGTTCAACTTTAAAAAGTCGTTCAACACCCTGTCGTTCCGCAACGAGGACGAAACTGACCGAAATTTGGCTGCCATCCCCGACCCACCAAAAAGTCAAGCCTTGTGACTTCTTCGCTGACAATTGAGCCCCATCTAAAGGGAAAACGAACCTGCCCCACTCGCCCCGTTCAGCGCGCCTCCAAACGAACAACCCCGCTTGCTGTCCACCTTCCGGTGGGGTTAGGGATGTGGTTGTTAGGTGAACGAGAGGCAGTTCCGTTCCTTTAGCCCGCTTTGCTTGAACGAACCATTGCTTAGTGCCTCGCTCAAAATTCTCAAGTGTCCAAATTTCTTGGGAAACCGAAAACGAGGAAGAGAGGGCGAGAAGGGCCAAACCCATCAAAAACCTTTTGTCCTTTCGCTTCATTTGAACATCTCTCCCCCACTTTCGCATCAGGTTTCTTCAAAAGCACCTCAGCAGCTCACCATGTTTCTCCTCCCCTACTGCCAGAGGTCGCCCCGACAGTTTCGATATGGCTTGCATGACTTTCAGGGCAAAAGCTTCCAAAGACTGTCGCCTCCCATCTCCCTCAAACCGAAGCAATTCCCCAACCTTCACTCGCAAGGGTGCAGGTCTTGGGAAAAATTTGCCTTTGGGCATCAAAAGTTCGCTTCCGAAAATCGCAACGGGTAGGACTGGCGCTCCGCTCCATGCCGCCAACAAAGCTACGCCCAACTCAGGTTGGCGCAACCGCCAGTTAGGATTTCTTGTCCCTTCAGGGAATATGACAAGACAACGACCTTGCCGCAAGAGGGATACGGCTTTCCGCAATGCCCGCCTGTCGGGTTCACCTCGCCTTACAGGAAATGCGCCCAAGGTTCGGATGAGCGCAGCGAAAGGTGGAAACCGAAAAAGTTCTTCTTTCGCCATGAAAGTCAAAGGGCGCGGGAAAGCGCAGCCTAAAATCACAGGGTCTAAAGTTGCCGTATGGGTGGAAGCGATAATAACTCCACCCTCCCTCGGCAACCGTTCTGCACCCTCCACCTTCAACTTGCAGAACCGGAAAGCGAGAAAACGACAAAGATACCAACCAACCCAATAGAGAGCGTTCATGCGATCAGCCATTGCTCATCCCGCTACTAAGTTTGTCGCTGCCCCCGCAAGAGTTCATAGGTTCAAGTCACCACTTCCCACTTTCCAGAGACGAACGGTTTTATCTCGACTTCCCGAAGCTAACCATCTTCCATCGGGCGAAAACGCTACCGAGGAAACGTGGTTTTCATGCCCCTGAATGACACGCACCACTTTCTCGACTGCTGAGTTCCAAAGGTAAATTGAACCGCTGTGAGTTCCTACTGCCAAAATTTGCCCATCAGGGGAAAAGGCTATGGTTGTGGCAGCCTCCTTCGGAAGCGTTACGGACACAACCAAATCACCTTCAGGGATTCGCCAAAGCCATACCTTGTCAGTCCAGCAGCAAGTAGCCAAAATTTTCCCGTCAGGAGAAAAAGTCAAGCACCTCACCCAATCCCCGTGGTCGGGCAATGCCAAAATCAATTCCCCTTCCGGCACCTTCCAAATTTTCACCGCCCCATCGTAGGTTCCTATTGCCATCAAAGTCTCATCCGGAGAGAAAGTGACAGAGTAAACGGGGCTCATGTGAGTGATGATTTCAACTTGTTCCCAATTCCCGGTGTCCCAAAGTATGACTGATTTGTCCGAGCTCCCAGACAAAAGCCACGCCCCAAATGGGGAGAAAGTCACGGAGTTAACCCAATCGGTGTGCCCCTTCAGGACAGTGACGAGAGTCCCTTCCTTCACGGACCAAATCTTGACAGTTTTATCGCCGCTCCCGGAAGCAATCAACTGGCCGTTAGGGGAAAAAGCAACGCTTTTGACCCAATCGGCGTGACCAGTAACTGCCCAAACTTGTTGACAATCCTCTAACCTCCAAAGCCGAACGGTTCGATCCTTCCCACCGGAAGCCAAAAAATACCCCCCGGGAGAAAAAGCAATCGCATTCACCCAATCAGTGTGTCCAATTAACACCCCCGGCGCTTTCCGTTTGCCGAATATGGAAGCAAACCAAGTCGCCACGGGCAAACCCGAAAAACCTCCCTTGAACAATGTCCTTCCCTACCCCAAAATTATAGCAAGGCTTTTTGATTTAAGCAGTTGTAAGTTGTATCGGTTGTCGGTTCAGCGGGCAAGTGGGGTCATTGCCGGCTTGTTAACCTTTTGAGTTCGTCTATCATTCGTGATGTTGCCTCCTCCCAAAACTCAATGAGCCAATCGTAAACAGGGCCGTTTGAACAATCCTCAATCAGTCCGAGTCCTTCAAGCCAGCGGATGGTTCGGTGCGCTCCTTCCAGAAACGGGATGGTATAGCGAAAGCCTAAATCCCTTTTAGCTGCCGTGTTGTCAAAGACATTGCTGTATTGGAAGTTAACGACCGTCCAGTGAACTCGGTGGGGGACGAGTTTCGCCAGCAAGTCTGTGGGGATGTGCACAATTTTAGGTTTCGGTGCCCCCATCGCCTCGGCGATGATTTCAAGGTAACGGTTCCAAGTAAGCCACTCCTCACTGGTTGTGTGGTAGGTTTTGCCGTATGCTCGTTCGTTGCAGATCGCGTTTACGAAGGCGCGTGCTACGTCGTCAATGTGGCAGACGACCCAAAGGGAATTTCCGTTACCATGTTGAATGACGGGTTTGCCTTTGCGGATTCTGTCAAGGTAGTGGGTTCTCCAACCGAAGGTGTGCATAAGGGTTCCCCCCTCGCCGTAAGTGTGTGCTGGGCGGATTATTGTGACCTTGAAATCACCCCGTTCGTGCGCCGCCATCAAAACGTCTTCGCATTTTGCCTTGCTCCGTCCGTAATCGCTTGCTGCTTCGCGGGGATGGTCCTCGCAGCAGGGGTAAAACGCGGTAGGCTTGTTGTAAACGTCGACAGTGCTGCAGAAAGTTAACTGCCAGACCCGACTGCGGAAAGCCCTAACGAGGCTTTCGGCACCCTCAGGGGTATAACAAACCATGTCGATTAACACAGTCAAAAGTTCCAATTTCTTGCATGCGGTTTTCAAATTCCGCGTAGTTCCTGCGGTCACCATAAACCCTCTTGACAGTTTTTGGGATTCTTGGTTCAGTTCTGCCGCGATTGAAAACGGTCACATCATCGCCCCGCTCCGCGAGTTGGTTGACTATTGATGTGCTAATCAACCCGGTGCCACCGATCACCAAAACTTTTGCCATTTTCCCGCCTCCTTCGTTTTTCGAAATTTAGCTTAGCAGGCCTTTTTGCATTTTTCCAAATCCTACTCACAAAACAACCGTCCCACGGAAACCTTCACTGTTGCAGTTCGTAGAGGCGACGGTAGTAAGTGTCTGCTGACACCAGTTCTTCATGGCGTCCTTCCTCCACAATTTTACCGTCCTGCAAAACGAGGATTCGGTCTGCATTTCTGACAGTGCTGAGTCGGTGGGCGATGACAATAACTGTCCGCCCTTGCATTGCTTGCTCGACTGCCTGTTGGACGGCGACTTCGCTTTCGGCATCAAGGTGCGATGTAACTTCGTCTAAAACCAAAATCGTAGGTTTCTTTAACAACGCCCTGGCCAAAGCGATTCTTTGCCTTTGCCCTACTGACAAGAACGCACCGCCTTCCCCAACCCAAGTTTCGTAGCCGTTGGGTAACCGTTCAATGAAATCGTGTGCTTTTGCCAATTTTGCCGCTTCCACAATCTCCTCCTCGGTTGCGTCGGGGTTACCCAAAGTGATGTTTTCACGAACCGTCCCATCTATGACGAATGTGTCTTGCAAAACCAACCCGATGTGTTGTCTCAGCGAACGCAGGCGAATTTTCCGAAGATCGTGTCCATCAAGCAAAATTCTCCCATCTGTTGGGTCGTAGAACCTCATCAGCAGCATAACGATTGTTGTTTTCCCGACCCCACTTGGACCGACGATTGCGACCTTTTCGCCGGGGCGAATTTTGAAACTCACCCCACGCAAAATCTCGTCGCCGTTTGGGTAGCGGAAACGAACATTTTCAAAGACGATTTCCCCCTTGACAGTTGGCAGTTCGATTGCATCGGGTGCGTCGGTTATTTCAGGCTGAACGTCCAAAACCTGAAAGATTCGTTCCGCAGCACCGGAAACCTGTTCCTTAACCGCTTGGATTTGAGTCAGCTTCCTCGTGCTTGATGCGAGGGTGTAAAAGCAAATCATGAAAGTCAGCAAACTTTCTGGATGAAGCCAACCTTGAATGACGAACACCCCTCCGATGAACAAGCCCAAAATGGCTCCCAATGTCCCAATCAACTCCACAGACGGGGAAAGCATTGTCCTGAGCCGAATGGCTCTTAACGCATGTTGATATACTTGGCGGTTTCTCCGGTCAAATTGGCTTAAGGCTTGTTCCTCCGCGCTAAAGGCTTGAACGAGTTTGATGGCACTGAAGCTTTCCCGCAGAAGCGCCGTCAAGTTGCCCAAAGCAACTTGTATCTCGTAGGAAGCCTTCCTCAGTCTCCTTCCTAATCGCCACATGATCCAACCTACAAGCGGGAGCAAAACCAAGGCGATAACCGTCAATTGCGGGCTGATGACGATCATCATAACCAATGAACCGACAATGAGGACGGGGGCAGAAACCAAATCTTCAATCCCGATGGTGACCAAAGATTGCAGGGCAGCAACATCGTTGACGACCCTTGCTAAGAGTTGACCTGTCCTTTCATGTTCAAAGAATGAGGGCGACATAAGTTGGAGGTGCGAATAGAGTCTACGGCGCAAATCCAAAACAACCTTTTGAGCGATGTTGTTGGCAAGGAAAGTGTGAGCGAAAGAAAGCGCTGCCCTGAGGACCGCAACTACTACCCCGACAATGCAAACTGCTGCCAGAAAAGTCAACCTGTGTGGAACGTCAGTGAAAAGCCAATTCAACCCCTTTTGAACTGCGCTGATGAACAAATCCCCTTCGCCAGCACGAATACCCGATTTGATCAAAGGCCGCAACAAATCTTGAGTCAACCAGATAAAGTAAAATCGCAACCCTTCCGCTGCTCCGATGAGCAACACACATGTGACCACTCGTTTCCAGTAAGGATTAAAGAAAGTCAAGAGCCGCCAGAAAGCGTCAATCTTCCGCATTCGATTTGCCCTCCGTTCAGGGCACGAATCCAACTTGTGCCGATAAAAATTGCTCCCGTGCTACGCCCCAAAAAGTTCATTGGTGCAAATGGGTGCGGATGAAGTCCGCTCGAAAAAATTCGGGCAGATGAACCTACTTTACAGCCGAACGAAATTTCAAGCATCCCTTTCGTCCGCTTCCCAAAATGAGTGGCTAAAAGGGTGCAGTGAGCTAAAGCCCGTTGCCTTCAAAATCCCACGTTAGTTTAGGGCCGCAAGGAATCCGGTGAACGGTATTTTCAAGCAGCTTGAAATCCCTGCTTTGCTGTCAGAGCCTTTGGCGTGGCACAGAGTCTAAGCTTTGAGTCAGCTGCCGAGACACTTTGCAGCGAAGAACGATTGCTTTCAACGAATGCCCTGCATGTGACTTGTTTTGCGACGAACGTGAAGGGCGGCTTCAAACCGTGCCGGCAAAGATTGCTATTGCTGAAATTTTTCGGCAGAGCATAAAACCCCGTTCAAAGCGAACTACCTACCCGATAAAACTCCTTCAGGTGCAGGCAGTAACGCGATCTCCAGAACCTCGTCCATATTTTCAACGAAGTGGAATCGCAAAGCATTTCGGATGTGTTCGGGGATTTCAACCAAATCTTTTTCGTTTTGGACGGGCAAAATGATCTCGGTTATGCCCGCTTCCTTAGCTGCGAGAACTTTCTCCTTGATCCCCCCGACGGGCAAAACCCTTCCTGTCAAAGTGATTTCACCCGTCATAGCAATGTCATGCCTGACAGGTCTCCCGGTTGCCAAACTCGCCAATGCGGTTGCCATCGTTATTCCTGCCGACGGTCCGTCTTTCGGGATAGCGCCAGCAGGGACGTGGATGTGGATGTCGTATTTGCTGAAAAAGTCCCCGGGGATGCCCAATTGTTCCGAGCGCGAACGAACATAACTCAGCGCTGCTTGAGCGGATTCTTTCATGATTTCGCCCAAGTAACCTGTGATGGTGAGCGAGCCTTTGCCAGGCATTTTGGTTGTCTCAACGAACAAGACTGAGCCACCGAAGGGTGTCCACGCCAACCCTGTTGCAACGCCGACTTGGGGTTGCCGCTCAGCAATCTCTTCAATGAACTTTGGAGGGCCAAGAAACTCAGGGACATTTTCGGGTGTCACAACGACTTTTTCTGTTTTCCCTTCAGCAACTCGCCTTGCTACCTTCCGGCAAATATTGGCGATCTCGCGATACAAATTGCGGACCCCTGCCTCCCTCGTGTATTGCTTGACAATCACTGACAACGCTTTGTCAGTGAACTCAAGGTTCTCTTCTGTCAAACCGTGCTCTTTCAGGTTGCGAGGTATGAGGTAACGCTTCGCAATTTGCAACTTCTCTTCATGGCTGTAACCTGGCAAACGAATGACTTCCATCCTGTCAAGGAGCGCAGGGGGAATCGTATCGGTCATGTTGGCGGTGCAGATGAAAAGGACTTGCGAAAGGTCAAAAGGCACATCAAGGTAGTGATCAACGAAACTGTGGTTTTGTTCTGGGTCAAGGACTTCAAGCAACGCTGCTGCCGGGTCACCTCGAAAGTCAAAGCCTAATTTGTCAACTTCGTCGAGCATGAAGACTGGGTTTTTGGTTCCCGCTTGCCTCAGACCTTGAATTATCCGACCTGGCAGCGCCCCAACATAGGTTCGCCTGTGACCACGAATTTCTGCCTCGTCTCTGACCCCACCCAAACTTATTCGGACGAACTTCCTTCCCAGAGCACGGGCTATACTCTGTCCCAAACTTGTCTTGCCAACACCCGGTGGGCCAACAAAGCACAAAATCGGTCCTTTCGTGTCCTGCTTTAGTTTGCGAACGGCGAGGAATTCAAGCAACCGCTCCTTGACATCGTCAAGGTCGTAATGGTCTTCGTCCAAAACTCGCTTCGCGTTAGCGATGTCGAGGTTGTCCTCGGTGACCTTGTTCCAAGGCAAGCTTATCAACCAGTCAAGGTAAGTTCTGCTGACGGTGTATTCGGCCGCTGCCGGATGCATCTTTGAGAGCCTGTCAAGTTCCCTCAATGCCGCTTCTTTGACCTCATCGGGCATTCCTGCTGCTTCGATCTTCTGACGCAATTCCTCAATTTCCGCCTCTTGGGTTTCTCCCAGTTCTTTCTGGATTTCACGGAGTTGTTGCCTCAAGATGAACTCCCTTTGAGCCTTGTCGAGTTCTTGCCTTGCTTGCTCCTGAATTTTTTGCGTCAACTCTAAAACTTGAATTTCGCGGGAGAGCAAAGGGATGAGTTCGCGAAGCCTTTGAACAGGGTCGGTCATCTCCAAGAAACGCTGTCTCTCCTGCATAGATATGTTCAAGGCGGAGACCAAAAGGTCAGCGATGTGAGAGGGGTTGTTAATCGAAGCCATTAAATTTACCGCTTCCTCGGGTATTTGGGAGGACAGCTGGGCCATCTGTCGGAACATATCCTTTGCGGTGTTGACCAGTGCTTGAACTTCAATGGTCTGCTCTACTGTTTCGTCAATGATTGAGTAGCGCGCTTTCAGGTAAGGTTCGGTTTGAGTCCATTCATCAATACTGACCCGTGCAACCCCGCGAAGGAGCAGTTGGATATCTCCCTCCGGGGACCTCATCATCCTCAAGATACTGACCAAAGTCCCGATCCGGTATAGCTCATCTGGTGGTTTCGGGTCTTGAATGTCCTTGTCCTTCTGCATTACAGCAATGAACATTCTCAGGTCAGCGGCGACGGCATCAACGGCCTTGATGCTTTTCGGTCGCCCAACCCTTATAGGCATGACCATCAAAGGGAAAATCACAAGCTCCCTCAAGGCCACGACCGGTAGTTCTGAGGGCAGTTGACTTAACTCCTCTGAAACAAACACATTCTTCCCCCCTTGAACTTCATCTTCTCAGTTCCTTTGCCAGCCTTTCATACGCCTCTTGCAGTTCATTAAGCCTATCGGCAACTCGGTCGTGTTCGTCCGCAAGTCTTTCGTGAAGTTCCGCCAACCTTTTTTGTCTTGCTTGCCGACACTGTTTTGCCACCGATTTGTGGTAGCTTTCAAGCCGCTCAAAAGAGTCAGCGAGTTCCTCACAGTATTCCACCATCTGCATCGCCCACTGATAAGATTTAGGCTCAGCCCTTTGTTCCGCTCTAACCGCAACTAACAGTATCGCAAAGGCCGCGCAAATGAGAAGGAAGGTTTTCCATCCCATTTTCACTCCCTCCTAAGGGTTAATTTGCACCAATTTTGACCGCCCCAGGGAAACCCGTTTGGGGACACGAATTTGAAGCAAACCCAAGCGATACTCAGCTGTTATTCCGTCGGGATTGATGAGACTTGGTAGCGGGATGCGACGCTCAAAGGGTCCATAAGGGATTTCCAAAACCAAGCATTGGACAGCACCTGTCATGGGTGGGCGTCGCACACCACGAACCACAAGTGCCCCATTCGGGTGATACTCAACCTCCAAATCCTGTTCGTCCACACCCGCAACTTCAACGATGATATAGTAGGCTTCATCGTCCTCGCAGACATCCACCGCCGGTTCCCAGCGACTTCCCAATTGCATGTAAACTCGTTGAACCCAAAACCTCATCTCTTCCATGACTGGACGCCTCCGGTGATGATTATGACACAGATGGACGGATGCAGCGTGCTAAATCAGCGGGTCAATAGACCGAGCAAAATCACTGTCAGAGTCCAAAGCGCAAGGTTAACGGCAAAAGGTTTGTCGCGGAGCATTTGCTCCGGAGCACCGGCTATGTCGGTTTGATAAGCTAGGTAAAGGTAGCGCAAAACGCCGTAGACAACGAACGGGATTGTGATCATCAACCAAGGCTCTTTTTTGTCCCCAAGCAGAATGTGAGGTGCAGTAAAGGTGTAAAGCGAGTAAGCCATGATCGTCATTGCTGCAGTGACGGCAATGAACATGTCCAAAAGTTGTGGCGAATATTCACCCAAAACCGACCTAACCGCAGTTGCATTGTTTCCCATCAGAATCAACTCGTGCCTTCTTTTGCTGAAGGCGATAAAGAGCGCAAGGAGGAGGGTGCACAAAATTAGCCAGGGAGAAATTTCAACTTTGATGGCAAGACAGCCTGCGACGACCCTCAAAACAAAACCCGCAGCCACGCCGAGCGCGTCAACGATAATGAGCCGTTTGAGCCAAAAAGAGTAAACGCAACCCCAAATCGGATATGACACGGCGGCAAGAAGGAACAAGGGTGCTTGATTTACCCAAGCAACCCAACTGGCCAACACGATTCCCAAAACGCTGCTGCTGATTGCCAGGGCTACCCCTTCTTCTACTGACACCCTACCTGCGGCGATGGGGCGATTTCGTTTGGTTGGGTGTTTGCGGTCTTTTTCTCTGTCAAGGATATCATTGATGGCGTAAACTGTTCCAGAAAGCGCACAGAAACTGAAGAAGGAAGCGAGGACGAGGAGAAAGTCAAACAGCGCTTTCTCTGGCGGCAACTTGAAATTTCCCGCGAAAATGTAGCCAGCGAACAAGAGAGCATTTTTGACCCATTGCTGAGGACGAAGGAGAGATAGCCAATCCTGGAACTTTTCCCTCATTCCTCGCTCAGCCTTTCTCGCTACGTCATTTCGCCGTTCGCGACAGCCTGAACGAAAGCTTCCGTCAAGTCAGGGTCCAATTGTGAGCCGGCGACTTTTTGCATTTCCCTGATAGCCTGCTCCGTTGAGTATGCGGGCCGGTAAGGTCTCTCCGAACAAAGGGCATCGAAAGTGTCCGCAACAGCGAGAATGCGGGCGGGGAGGGGAATCTGGTCTCCTTTCAAGCCTTCGGGGTATCCCGTCCCGTCAAACCGTTCATGGTGGTGTTTAACCGTGACTTTGATGGTTTCCGTCAAGATCGCGGGGGGATCAACCAACTCCAAACTCCAGAGAGGGTGTTTTTTGATCAACTGCCATTCCTCTTCGCTCAACTTCCCCGGCTTCATCAGCACCTCTTTGGGAACTCTCACCAAACCCAAATCCTGCATCAGCGCCGCTATCCTCATTTGTTCGGCTTCCTGCTTATCCAAACCAACAACTTCCGCCAATTTCTTTGCATACATGCCAACCCTTATTGAGTGACCTTGACGGTATGGCATCAAGTTTTCTGCGAACTTGCAATATGACAGAAGCGCTGCAAGGTAACCCTCCCGAATCTTTTGGTGGAGTTGGGCATTTTCTATTGCCAATGCTGCTTGTGCGGCCAAAACGAGGTATAACCTGATATCGCTCTCTGAGAACGGTCTCTCCGATGTAAGGCGAGTCAAATTGAGGACGCCAACAATGCGGTTTCCAACCTTCAAAGGCAAACACAGAGCGCTCCCTGCCCCTTGATAGTGAAGTATTGATGGCGAAAATTGGTGAATCGTTTGAGTGTTTATTAGCAAAGGTGAACCAGTTAGCGCAACTTGACCTGCAATCCCTTCTCCGATGGGGACTTCAACGGAGAGCAGATCCGGGGATAGACCTTCTGCTGCAACCAATTTCAGCCTTGGCGGAACTGTTGATTGGTCAACGAGCATAATTGAAACCTTGTCAGCCCGCGACTGATGCAGTGCCACATGCAAAATCCTTTGCATAACTTCGTCAATCTCAAGCGAGGTGGCGATTTGCAGTGCGAGTTCACTGAGGGACATCATCAACTCCAGCCGCTCCCGTTCCCTTATGGCACGGATATAGGCGGCGGCTCGCTCAACTGTTGCTTGGAACTCGGAAATGGTGAAGGGTTTGGGAAGGAAAGCCCAGAAACCCGCTTCAAGAGCCTCCCTGTTCGTATCCGCAACATTTTGACCTGTAATCAATATCCCAACCAATTGAGGCAAATGCTCCCTCATCATCCTGAAAAGAGCCATCCCGCTCCCGTCAGGTAAAATCCAGTCCACAACGGCTAAGTCGAAGGCTTCTTGACGGACTTTAGATAGCGCTTCCGTTGCAGTTAAAGCGGTATCAACTTCCATCCCCAACCTTTGCAAGGCGAACTTGCAAATCGCCACTGTGCTTTCTTCGTCGTCCACAATGAGCACCCTCAAGTCCGACATGGCTCACTCCCCCTTCGACGCCTCGGGAAGAGGCGGAGCAGTGTGCATCCTCTGCCAAAAGGCTTCAAGCTCCTCCCTAATGCGCTTTGGTGGTAGGTTCATCAGGTAGCGGCTGAATTCCCTCAGCCTCAACGCCAAACGCTCTATTTGCTCTAACGCTTCCCGAACATTAGGTGGCAACTGGGATTCCATTAGCGCAATTTGAGTCAAGCCCAAAATCCCGTTGAGGGGATTATTGATGCCGTGACTGAGATATTGAACCAGAATTGACCACAGGTCGGACGATAACATTGGCAAAGAGGGAATGGATGGGACAAGCTCTGGCGAAACAGCGACCTCTATTTTGTCACCCCCCTTCGCCTTTGCCGTCATGAGGGCTTGGTCAATTAGCGATAGGAGTAGAGAAGCGTGTTGGGGGCTAACTTGTTGGGCGGTTGTCAAGCCAATACTGACCTTCAGTGTAAGTTTGATGTCTTTAGCGGGCACAATTTCTGCCTCAGTAAGCCTCGCTTTTATCCTTTCAGCCACTGCGATGGCACCATCCAGTGAAGTTGCAGGGAGCGCCACCACGAATTCGTCACCACCATAACGGGCAACTAAATCGTAGCCTCTTACGGATTGCCTTAAGAGCCAACCAACTTGCTTCAATATCTGATTGCCGACATCATAGCCGAGTGTTTCGTTGAACATTCGGAACTCATCCAAATCAGCCAAAATCAGGCTTATTGGGTAACCGAACCTTGCAGCCCGGTGCAGTTCGCTTTCCAGCTTCACGCTGAACGCTCTCCGATTTGGTAAGTTTGTCAATGGGTCAAGCCAAATGACCGATTCAAGCCGTGTTGATTGCTGACACCACGAGACAAGGAGTCGGATTGCGTGCGCGATCAGATCCATGAGGGCCAGGAGTTTAGGTTGCAGTTGCTCCGATGACTTCACGGCGATGAGCCCCATCCACCGAGGTTCGGAAAAGGTTTTAACGGCGAAGGGCTGCCGAACGATTGGTGAGAAGCTATTCTTCTCCAACCACTTTTTCCCACCCTCACCTTTGGCAATCCCAAACAGCGGAGTCCCTTTCAGATCCGTCAAAGCAATGGCTCCTTCCTTCGTTCCAGCGGCGAACAACAACAAATCAAGCAGAAAACTCAACCCTTCCTCCAGACACTTTGCCGCATCAACGCCTGCCGCTGCTTCGAGCCAAGAGCGCAATACATGACTGTTCAAAAGCATAGGCAGGAAAGGCAAGAAAATCCCGCTGAGCTTTTGCCCAAGCAATTCAAAAGCCTTGCGCTCACCCTCTGTCCACTCAGATGGGGACATTCTCCCGACCCAGAAGATCAACATCGGTTTAGTGCCTTCTTTGCCCATCACTAAAACTGAAGCGGGTGGCGGATTCAAGGGCAAAAAACATGTTTGTGGAAACCGAAGCGAAAGCGGTGATTGGGAAATTTGGCTCAAAAACAATTCAGGTAAAGATAATGTGGTTTCAGCGACACCGTTAATTTGCCCCGAGAAAATGAAGTGCGTAAACTTTTGTTTACCTTGCCAGAAAGCCAAGCCACAATTATCCGCTCTCAACCACCTCGCCGCAGCGATTAGCGAGAGTTGAACCAGTTGTTCAACCCTTTGCCGTTCCGCGCCCGCTGAGTTCACGGACGAAACACCCCTCAAAAAATCAAGAGTTTATCGTTTCTCTCAGTGTTCGCAAAAATGATTCCACTTCCCCAGCTTTGTGAGGTGAGGCGATTTCTTGAACAGCTGCGCTAATTGTCAAAGGCGCAGCAATTTGTTCTGCAATTGCTACAGTTTCACCTTGCTCCCCCTGCAAAGTATGCAACCCAAAGAACAAGATGGAAAGTCCGTGGCGAAGCAAGAAGTTTTGAATTTCCCAAAGCAAGTTTCGGGAGCGCCAACTTAAGACATGAACTTGGGTTCGTTGACCGAAAGAGACCACCCGCTCCTTCAAACCGAAGACTTGGGCCCACACAACTGCGAGGGAGGCTTTGGGGTCATGCCAAAAATATCGTCCGAAAACTTCCAATTGCTTTTCGTCTAAACTTTCCGCCCAATGAAGGGTCGCAATGCTTTCTCCCAAAACCGCCGTCAAAGACCTATCCACCTTAAGGTCAAACAAAACCGCAATGGTTTGCCCATCACCGTCTATGCCCAAAATTGGCACGATAATTCCAAGAGGCGTTGTCAAGTTCCCACCGACTGGAAGCACGGGAACTGTCAAATTCCAAAGTTTCATCGGTTGAACTGAATGGCGCAACCATTGTTCAACCCAATCAGGGTCTGTCACGGGCGACAAAGAACTTGACCGTCCGTCTGGAAACCTGATAATTCCCCCCATTTCCGCCCTTTCACCTCCTCTGTCCAAAAACCTTATCACACCCCGACGCCGTTGTGTCATTGTTATATCACAGCACTTTCAACTAAGCAAGGAGGGAAGTCACACAATGAAACGCATCGCTGGCGTTTACGTCGTAACTGATAGGTTTGTCAACCCCAATCGCTCGCATTTAGACATAGCCAGGGCAGCAGTTGCTGGTGGTGCTTCAATCCTTCAATTGCGAGACAAAGAAGCGACAACCCGTCAACTTTTAGAGTGGGCGAGGGCAATTCGCGATTTGACGCGGCGAGCGGAAATTTTGTTCATAGTCAACGACCGAGTCGACATTGCCCTTGCTGCCGATGCCGATGGAGTCCACCTCGGTGACGACGATATGCCCGTGCCAGTTGCCCGTCGCTTACTCGGCTCCGGGAAAATCATCGGTCGTTCGGTAGCAGACGAGGAAGAAGCGCTCAGGGCAATTGCCGAAGGTGCAGACTACGTGAGCATTGGCTCGGTCTTCTCCACATCAACGAAACCTGACGCCGGTGAACCAGTAGGGGTTGAAGCGGTCAAAAGAGTCCGCCAAGCCCTGCCGCCAGATTACCCGTTGGTTGCAATTGGTGGCATAAATTTGCAAAATGCAGCGGCAGTGTTTGAAGCAGGTGCAGATGCCGTTGCCGTCGTATCGGCGATTGCCTGTGCCGACGACCCCGTTGCGGTTATCCGTCAATTTCAACAACTTTGGGCGAAAATTCGCGGCAGCGCGAGCAAATAGATAACCTTTGCGGGAATCCTTTGATAGCGGGCAAAAATTTCTTTCCTGGACAGCGAACATCCGATGAGCCGAGAATCTCCTCCGGTCGTGTAGCACAACCCTCCAACGGGTAAGCCGCGAAAGGGTTAGCAAACTGACGTTAAAAGTTGACACGAACAGGCGGTGAATAAGATGAAGGTGAACGAACTCGGTGAATATCCATTGGTTGCCCGATTATGCGAGCGGTTGCAGCGGGTTTTCGGGGTTGACAAAAGAGTGTTAGTTGGGTTGGGCGATGACGCAGCGGTTTTGGAAGTCAATGGCGTTCGGCTGATCTTGACAATTGACACTCAACTTGAAAACGCTCATTTCAGACTTAGGTGGATGCCCGCCTTTGATTTGGGGTGGAAATCGGTCGCAATCAGCATCAGCGATGTGGTTGCGATGGGAGGCAAACCCGTTGCGGCACTTTTGGGGCTTGGCTTGACTGGGGAAGAAACTGTCGCTTTTGTTGATGAGTTTTACGAAGGGGCAATTTCTATCTGTCAGTCCACTGGGACTTTACTGCTTGGTGGTGACACGGTTCGTTCACCGATTGGGCTGATGGTCAGCAGCATTGTGGTTGGAGTCCTTGAAGGCGAACCGATCAAGCGCAAGGGAGCTCAAATTGACGACGCAATCATTGCGACGGGTTTTGTGGGAGAGGCGGCTGCTGGTTTTTGGCTTCTGGAGGAAGGTGTCGGCGATGTCGCCACCTCCCCACTACTCCAAAGGTGCGTTCAGAAGTTTAGGCGTCCTACCCCGCGCACAAACGCTTTGGATATTCTCCGCTCTTTCCCCGTTCACGCTGCCATTGACATTAGCGATGGCTTAGTGATTGACGCGCAAAGGATGGCTATTGCTAGCAAGGTTCAGATTGTTTTGGACTTGACACAATTTCCGATAAGCGAACCCCTCAAAGAAGCAGCGAAGGTTGTCGGGAAAGACCCTTTAACTCTTGCCTTGACTGGGGGCGAGGATTACGAGTTGTTGCTTTCCGTCCCCTCACCGGTGGCAAAAAATCTTTGTCAAGCAATGGCAGAAGCAGGTATCCCCACCCACCAAATCGGGGTCGTCTCAAGTGCCCACTCTGAGGGTGAAGTGCTCGGCAAAAATCCCGATGGGAGTGTTTCTGCGCTGAAAGGAGGTTTCCAACATTTTTGATTGTGCACCCAACTCTTTCGCCTTCGCGCTCTTTCAAGCTGCATTTTTTTCAAGCAGCGCCTTTAGCCAAGTGACCGCCCGTCGCATAGAACATGATTTGCTCTTCAGGAGTGTTGGGGGGAAACTCAGCGACGATGCGTCCATGGTGCATAACCAGGATTCGGTCAGCGAGAGCCAAAACTTCTGGCAACTCCGATGAGGCGAACAAGACAGCAACGCCTTCGTCGTGGGCAAGATGGCGGATGAACCTGTAAAGTTCAGCTCGTGCCCCAACATCGACTCCCCTCGTCGGCTCGTCAAGCAGCAAAACTTTGGGTTTAACCAAAAGCCAACGGCTTAACAAAACCTTTTGTTGGTTCCCGCCCGAAAGGTTTACGACAGGCATTGAAGGTATCGGTGGCTGGATGTTCAACTGCTCATACGCACTCCAAATCGCCTGTTCTTCAGCGCGGCGCTTGACAAATTGAAAGCGAGAGAATTGCCTCAACGCTGCAAGCGATATGTTGTGCCCTGCGGTCATCGTCAAGATCAACCCGGTCGTCTTTCGGTCTTCTGTTACCAACCCGATACCCGCTTTTATCGCTTCAATTGGCGACCTGAAGAAAATCGGGCTGCCTTCGAGCAAAATTTCACCGCTCACCACTATGCCTGGCGGGGCACCGAAAACCGTTAGCAACAACTCAGACCTGCCAGCACCGAGCAACCCGAAAATCCCGACGACTTCGCCCTTACGAACTTGCAGTGACGCCTCGTCTAAAAGCCTTTTTTGCGGGTTAATTTTGTCAACGACCACAAGGTTGCGGACTTCAAGCATGGGAGTTCCGACTTTCTCGGGAGCGATGTGAGGTTCAAATTCTTCGACCTCGCGACCAACCATCATCGCAACGACTTGTCTTGGGTCTGCCTCTGCGGTCTTGACGGTTCCCACTTTCCTCCCGTCCCTAAGAACGGTTATTCGGTCACTGATAGTGAAAACTTCCCTCAGCCTGTGCGAAACATACAAGATGGTCGTCCCTTGAGCCTTGAGTTTGCGTATGATGTCGTAAAGTTTTTGCGTCTCCGCTTCCGTGAGCGCTGAGGTTGGTTCGTCCATGATGAGGATTCTGGCGTTCTGAGACAACGCCTTTGCAATCTCTGTCAATTGCTGTTTTCCAACGGGCAACTCCCTCACTTTCGCACTGGGGTCAATAGTTGGGTCTAATTGTGCGAGGACTTTTTGGGCTTCTTCCCGCATTCCCGCGAAATCAACGACGCCCCAAAACTTTGTTGGCTCGCGTCCCAAAAAAATATTCTCAGCAACTGTCAAGTCGGGAACGAGGTTGAGTTCTTGGTAAATGACAGCAATTCCGGCGGCTCGCGAGTCTTTCGGGGTGCGAATGTTAACTGGTTTGCCGTCAATCAATATCTCACCTTCATAGTCACTGTAAGCGCCACCGAGAATCTTCATCAGGGTTGACTTGCCAGCACCGTTTTGTCCAACTATGGCGTGGATTTCCCCTCTTTCCGCTTCAAAGTCAACCTTGTCCAAAGCCAAAACCCCGGGAAACCTCTTCGTTATTTTCCTCATCTCCAAAAACGCCATTTCTCAATTCACCTCGCCTCCAAATTTTGCCGCATCGTCCCCCTGCTGACAAACTCGCTTGGTAGGTTGAAGGGTTCAAACCCGCCGCGAGCCAAATTCTCGATGTTGCGACCAAAGAAAAGCCGCCTCGTCTGGTCAGTAACTTCCTTCCCATAAGCCCTGTCTCTTATACACATCT
>JANZZQ010000006.1 GCA_026419315.1 Armatimonadota bacterium
AGATGTGTATAAGAGACAGCCTTTCGGAGGTGAACTGTTAATGGCTTTGAGCGGAAGGGACATGGAAGCAATCCAAGCTTTCTGCATGGACGAGTATACCGACTTCCTGATTTACACTCACTTGGCAAAGCGAGAGAAGCGCGACGACTTCAAACGACTGTTGCAGAAAATGGCGGAGCAGGAATTCAGGCATTACGAATTCTGGAAGTCAATTTCCGGACGCGACTGTTCGTCCCAAATTCCGAGATGGAAACTGACCCTTGTAACGCTGTTGCGGATCATCTTCGGGTTAACCTTCACCGTCAAACTGCTTGAACGACACGAGGAACAGGTCATAGAGGCTTACAGGCAATTCATCCCCAAACTCCCACAAGATGCGGCAGCGAGGCTGAGCGAGATCTTGAAAGACGAAGAACTGCACGAGAGATCGCTTGTTTCGGAATTGAACGAGAGCATTGTGCGATACATCGGCTTCATTGCTTTGGGGCTTGCCGATGCGGTCGTTGAAATCACAGGCGTTCACGCCGGATTTCTGGGAGCAACCACGACAACACTCGCTGCAGGAGTTGCTGGTTTGATCGTCGGTTTGAGCGCCGCAATCTCAATGGCTGCTGCAGCATACATACAAGCAAAACACGAGGGTGTCAAGAGTCCAATACCAAGCGCACTTGCGACAGGGCTCGCCTATCTTGCAGCAGTAGTTCTCTTGGCAGCACCCTACTTCGTCACCCACAGCAACATAATCGCTTTCATCGTAAGCGTTGCCCTCGCCTTCGCTTTGGTTGTGGCGTTCACTTTCTACAGCAGCATCATCAACGAGAGCAACTTCAAACGGGAAGCGATTGAAAGCAGCGTCGTGCTTTTTGCGACAGCCCTGGTCTCTTACCTTTTCGGAGTGTTGCTCGGCAAGATTTTCGGGTTGCAAAGCGTCTTCCATTAAACATGCCTCCCTTCACAGAATTTGTGGGTGTGCTATAATGCCTTTTCGCACTAAAGACAGAACCCATCAAGGAGGGACGAGAATGCCGAACACGAAATCTGCCCTTCGCGCAATGAGAAAGGCGGAAAAGAGGAGGATTCGAAATCAGGCTTTTCGCACAAGGATGAGAACTTACATAAAGCGGGCTCGAATGGCTATGGATGCTGTTTTGAATGGCACGGGAAGTTTGGAAGAGGCGCAAAGGGCTGTTTACGAAGCCTGTCGAATCATTGACAAAACTGCTTCCAAAGGGGTCATCAAGAAAGGTGCGGCTGCACGCTACAAGTCAAGGTTGATGCAAAGGTTGAACTCACTCATACATCAAAAGGCTGTCGTTGAAGCTGCATAGAAAGGTCATTTTGCTCCTTGCCAAAGAGGTTAGCGAAGTTTTGGCGTTGCAGGGCACAAAATCACCCTGTGCCGACAGGTGACGAAGGAAAAAAGTCCGCGGGTTTAAAACCCCGCCTTTCGTAGGGTGCCAGCAGGCTCGGGTGAAGGGATAACAAAGTCGGATGAAAGTAGAAGCGGGTGAAATCCGCCCCCAAAAAATCGCGGGAAGGTTTTACCTGCCTCTCCAAAATTGAATTATGGTCGCTTGCTTTTTCTCGCCGAAATTCGCCAATATAGGGTTGGACTTGAACTTCAACGAAGACTCAACAAGCTTGCCTCAACGAGGCTCAGGGGGCGATGGAAGTGAGATGGTGGATGGTTGTCCTGTGGGCATTTATTGCGGGAATGGGGGGTTGGTGGTCTATGCGTTACGGTCAGACACAAGAAGGCAGTTTCAAACCACCTCTTTTCCCGTTCGTTTTGCCTTGGGACGATGCGTCTCCTTCGGTTGTCAACATCAGCCATTGGCTGCACAAGCCTGCGGGCAAGTTCGGGCATATCCGAATTGGGGCGAACGGTCGCCTTTACGCGGGCACCCGGCGCATTCGCTTTCTCGGTGTCAATTTGTGTTTCGGGGCATGTTTCCCCCGTAAAGAAGACGCTGAGAAAATCGCCGCACGAATGGCTAAGTTCGGTATCAATATCGTCCGCTTCCACCACATGGACATGTTCCAATTTCCTGATGGCATCCGCGCCCGCAATGTCGCTCACACCCGTGACCTTGACCCGGAAGCGCTTGACAGACTTGACTACCTGATTTCCCAACTCAAACGCAATGGCATTTACGTCAACTTGAACTTGCTTGTCTCGCGCCCGTTCAACTCTGCCGACGGGCTACCCAAGGAGATCGAGCAGCTTGGTTGGAAAGAACGCCACATTGTCGGCTTCTTTTACGAGCCGATGATTGAGTTGCAAAAGGAGTATGCCCGCAAGCTGTTAACGCACCGCAACAAATACACGGGTCTGACA
>JANZZQ010000062.1 GCA_026419315.1 Armatimonadota bacterium
TCCATCACCTCAATCAACTTCTCAACAACAGGGCGTCGCTCCATGAGATTTCACCTGCCAATGAGCGTGAACTCTTGACAACCCTGCCGACAAAAATTATGCCACCAATGAAGGGGCTTTGCGAAGAAGGCTGAGGGTGAAGCGAAAATTTTGTCAACCCGTTGAAGGGTCGTGCTCCCGACCGAGCGGAAAAAACCAATGCCGTAAAAGCAGCGCCGCAGAACTTCGGAAAGTTGCACTTTTGAGTGCCCGAAAAATTTTGGAGGGGCAGGCTTTTGCCCTGACCGAGGAGAACAGTCGCAAGGGCAGGTGAAACTTGCCCGGAATTTGCAGGCGAATTTCACCTGCCCAACAGGGTCTGCGAGTGTATCTCAACCAACCCTTGCTCTCAACTGCTCAACCTCAACGCAACGATTTTGGAAAACCCTCACGAATCAAAGTAGAGGAAGAACTCGTAGGGGTGTGGGCGGATATTGACTTCGTCGGCTTCCTTACGCTTAAGGGAAATCCAAACTTCAAGCACATCGCGGGTGAAAACATCGCCGCGCAGCAAGAACTGGTTGTCCTGCTCCAGAGCATCCAAAACTGCGTGGAGAGAGCGGGGCAGCGACTTGATCGATTTGCGCTCCTCAGGTGGCAAATCGTAAAGGTTTTTGTCCATCGGTTCGCCGGGGTCAATGCGGTTGATGATTCCGTCAAGACCTGCCATTAACATTGCGGCAAAAGCCAAATACGGGTTGCAAGACGGGTCTGGTGGGCGAAATTCTATTCGCTTTGCCCTTGGGTCACGGGAGTAAATCGGGATGCGAATGCAAGCTGAGCGATTCCGTTGTGAGTAAGCGATATTGACAGGAGCCTCGTAGCCGGGAACTAAGCGGCGGTAGGAGTTGGTTGTCGGAGCACAAAAGGCGAGCAAGGCTGGAGCGTGTTTCAACAAGCCGCCGATGTAATAACGGGCAATGTCGGAAAGTTGGGCATAGCCTCGTTCGTCGTAAAACAGGTTGATGTCCCCTTTCCAAAGGCTTTGGTGGGTGTGCATTCCTGAGCCGTTATCGCCGAAGAGGGGCTTTGGCATGAATGTGGCAACCAAACCGTGTTGGCGGGCAACCACCTTGACGATGTATTTGTAAACCTGGAGTTTGTCAGCCATCCGAACCAAAGTGTCGTAGCGCAAGTCAATTTCGCACTGTCCACCGGTGGCAACTTCGTGGTGGTGAACTTCCGTTTCAACACCAGCCTTTTCAAGGGCAAGGACGATTTTTGACCTTACATCTTGCAACGTGTCGGTAGGCGGCACAGGGAAGTAACCTTCTTTGTGGCGGATTTTGTAGCCCAAATTGGGTTGCTCGTCACGACCGCTGTTCCAAATGCCTTCACGACTGTCAACCCTGAAAAAGCCTTCGTTCGCTTTGTAATCGTATCGGACGTCGTTGAACAAGAAGAACTCAGCCTCAGGTCCCCAATAACTTCGGTCGGCAATGCCCGATGCCAAGAGAAATTGCTCGGCTTTTTTGGCGATGTAGCGAGGGTCGCGGCTGTAAGGCTCGCGGGTCACCGGGTCGTAAACATCACAAATGAGCACCAAAGTGGGAACTTCAAGCGTCGGGTCAACGAAGGCGGTGTCTGGGTCGGGAATCAAAATCATGTCGCTCTCGTGAATTTCCTGAAAGCCGCGGATGGACGAGCCGTCAAAACCGATGCCTTCCTCAAACAAATCTTCCGTCAGTTCCCTCACTGGGATGCTGAAGTGCTGCCAAGTTCCAGGCAAGTCAGTGAACCTCAAATCAACGATTTGCACACCAGCATCACGAGCCATGCGAATAACATCTTGCGGCGACCTTGAATTTCGCTTCACGGCTATCCCTCCTTCACGAGTTTTTACGCTTCTCGCATTTCAAACTCGGGATAGGCTGCTATCCCGTAAAGGCGCAAGTCTGCGCCTTCAAGTTCGTCCATCGGGTGAATCCTGAGCAAGTTGAAAAATGTCAATACACGGCAAACAAGCCAAGTTGAGGCCAGTCCCGCAGTGAAGGCTAAAACCCAGTTGACAAGACCTTCACCTAAAGGCGCACTCCCACTAAGCCACAAAATTGTCAACCCAATCAACGGAGCGGTTCCTTCCGCTGGCACAATCCCGACTGGGTCATCAACGAAGTTTTTGTCAAGGAGCAGCGAGACCCAGATGGAAATTGCACCGCTGAAAATTCCCACCAACAACGCCAGTGAGAAGGCAACTCCTTTGATGGAGAGACCTCCAACCAGACCTGCCCAAAATGCCGTGATGGCAAACGAAGGGTCAACTTTGCCGAACCTCCACTTCGTCCAGACAAAAGAAGTTGACAAGGCTGCGAACCCGCACAAAGTCGCCGATTCCCAAAGGGATTTGGAGAAACCTTGCAAGCCAAGCCAAATTAGGAAAACACCTATGACCGCAAGCGGCAAATTGTGAGCAGGTATAGCCATCGGGAGTCCGTTCCGGCTGTAACGCCCAATTCTCGGTCCCGCCGCTATCAAGGCACCCAACGCTGCCCCGCCAGCCAAGGTGTGAACTGACCAAACAAAGGCTTGATCGGGTTGCCAATAGCTTGACAGCCAATTCAGGACGGGTTTGAAAGCGGAAAGTGGTCCAGGAAAAACCTCGGTGGTTGAAACGCCAACCAGTCGGTCGAGGATTAACAGCGACTTGTGGACGAGGCTTGTTGTAGCGGCGATGACGGTTGCCGCCGAAAGAGTGGTTCGGTCACCTAAACCCAAAGTCGCTAACAAAGCCACGGTGCCGCACAAAAGGGCGTTGCTCTGGTCTTGCCCGACAAAGCCGATGACAGTCCCAACAGCCAAAGCCATCAACCCCTTGACGAAACAATGCAACGCTCCCCTTGCCCGTCCCAACCCTGTTTCAACCAGAATTGCACCTAAAGCGAAAATCGGCAACAACTCCATATGCAGACACCTCTTCGCCTTCTCGCAAATCTTTTTCACCTCAAACACTTGCAGGAACACACGCCGGGCATAAAGTCAAAAAGCCCTTTGACCTCGCACCGTGCAAAGACACGACACGGGTCAAAGGGCTCCGTTGCCCACATTTTCCTCAAGCGCCGTTGCTTGAGGCGTTAAGAAGGATAGCGCAAACCGGTTGCGGTGTCAACGAACGCAGCTTCAAAGTTAGATTTACCGCTTTGATGGGTGCTCCAACAAGAGGGTGAAACATTCGCCGCTTTCCAAAAGGGCATCCTCAGTGAGCAGCGTTGAGATGGACTTTTCCCAGACTCGCCTCGGTCGCTTGACCCAAGGGAAGTCGTCTTGCCTGAGCACAACGAAACCTTGCTCGTAACCCAAGGATTGTAGCCAAAACAAAAATTGCTGGACCTCCTCTTTCTGCAAGTAACTGGGATGAACTTCCACAACGAGAGTTGGTCGGTCCCGCTTCAAAGTCCCCTCTGCGCCGCTGAGCGCTTTAGTTTCCCAACCCTCAATGTCCATTCTGATGAGGTCAACAGAACGCTCAAGTTGAGCGACGATCGTGTCAATGGTCATTGTGGGCACAACGATTTTTCTCTGTCCAGTTCGTTCAGTTGGGTGCAAGGAGTGCCAATTTGAGCCATCAGAGACAAACATTTCCGCAGTCCCAACCTCATCGCTGACAGCCACCGGCATGACCTTGACATTAGTGACCCTGTTGAGCCTGAGGTTCAATTCAAGCAGGCGAACATTATCGGGATGAGGTTCAACAGCTATGACTGTTCCCCTTCCGCCTACCAATTGCGAGAGCAGCATGGTGTAATAGCCGATGTTGGCTCCTATGTCCAAAACGGTGTCGCCTAAGCGGACAAAACCCGGCAAAAGTTTCGTCACGGTCGGTTCGTGAACTCGGTAAAATGCCAGTTCGCGCCCGATGCCTTCATCGGTTCCGCTGACGAGCATTGTAAACCCGTTGACATTTGACACCATGATGTAATCGCAGCCTTCAATTTGAATCCACTCCCATTCCTCGCGCCATTTAAGCAGGGGTTGGCGGAATTTGAGCCAGCAAGTTTGCATGAATTTGCGGAAACCACCGTTGCGGAGGACTTTGACTGCGGTTTTCGCTTTTCGCTGAAGGAAAGGCAAGAAAATGCCGGTGCTGGCAATTGACCAATTGGGAGGCATTTTCACCCACCTTCCTTTATGGCTTAAATCGCCAAAACCTTTAGACGCATTGGGAAGACTGCGGTAGGTTCAGTAGGCAGACGAGGCGTGAGCGGGTCGATAGCGAAGCGGTTAACTGTTCGTTACAATTTCCTTTGCCTGGCAGGGAAAAACCGAGAAAGTTTAACCGGTCGTTTGAAGTGTGGCGAAACCTGTTCTCCCAACTTAGGGTTAGAAGGCAGCGCTTGCACGAAAAACAACGGAGGCGAAAGCCATGGCAAAGTTACTGGAAACCCTAAACCTTCCGCATGATCTAAAGCGCTTGACACTCGATGAGCGGAAGCGGTTGGCACAAGAAATTCGCGAGGCAATCGTTCATACCGTCTGCAAAAACGGAGGGCATTTAGCTTCGGGTTTGGGTTCGGTTGAGATTTTCATTGCCATACATTCCGTTTTTGACAGCCCAAGGGACAAAATCGTGTTGGACACGGGTCATCAAGGCTACCCGCACAAGTTGCTGACGGGTCGCTACCCAGTTTTTCACACCTTGCGACAATTAGGTGGCATTTCGGGTTTCCCGCGACGAGATGAGAGCGAACATGACTGTTGGGGCGCAGGTCATGGGGGAACGGGTTTGTCAGCGGCGATGGGATTCGCCATGGCTCGCAAGCATTTGATTGAAGCGGGAATCCCTCCGGACGACCCCCGCGTTAACTATCGTGTTGTTTGCGTTATTGGCGACGCCGCTTTGGAAGAGGGTATGGCTTGGGAAGCGCTGCACAACATCGGTCACCACAAACCCGACTTGGTCATAGTCCTGAACGATAACGGGATGTCAATAGCGCCTTCCGTCGGCGCAGTCGAAAACTACTTGCGCAAACACCGTCGCCTTCCTGCCGATTGGTTCCGAAAACTTCGTTCTGAACCCCATTACTTGCAACTCAAGCGGATGGTGGAAGAAGCGTTGTCAAAAATGGGGGCGACCGGAGAAGCAACCCTTGAGATCATCAGGCACATCAAAAACAACATCAAAGAGTGGCTCATACCGCCGGGAATGCTTTTTGAAGAACTTGGGTTCACTTACCTTGGTCCAGTTGACGGGCACGACATCAAGGAGTTGATGGAGTGCCTTCAAGAGGCGTTGAGAATCGGTGGTCCTGTCATAATCCACGCGGTCACGAAAAAAGGCAAAGGTGTCCCATACGCTGAAAATGACCCTTGGAGGTATCACACCCCACAGTTCCCCTTTGACCCAAAAACGGGCGAAATTTTAGCTCCTAAAGGAAAGGCGCCAAGTTACACATCGGTCTTCTCAAAAACGCTCATTAAACTCGCCGAAAAGGACAACCGCATCGTCGCGATAACAGCGGCGATGCCGGATGGGACAGGACTTGACAAATTTGCTGAACGGTTCCCAAGCAGGTTTTACGATGTCGGCATGGCGGAGCAACATGCTGTTGGTTTTGCTGCCGCGCTGGCTCTTTCTGGTTTGCGCCCAGTTTGCGCCATCTACTCGACCTTCTTGCAACGAGCCTTCGACCAAATCATACACGATGTTTGCCTTCAAAATGCTCCTGTCATCTTCGCCATTGACCGAGCAGGTTTAGTTGGTCAGGACGGTCACACCCATCACGGCATCTTTGACATTTCATATCTGCGGTTGATGCCAAACCTCGTGATAATGATGCCCAAGGACGAAAATGAGCTGCAACATATGCTCTACACCGCCCTGAAATACGAACGAGGTCCTGTCGCGATCCGTTACCTGAGGGATGAAGGCGTCGGTGTGCCGATGGACGATGAATTGAAGGAGTTGCCGATAGGCAAAGGCGAGTGGTTGAGAGACGGAACCGATGCGGTCATCATCGGAATCGGGCCAATCGTCTACGCCGCGCTGGAAGCGGCAGAAAGATTGGAGCAAGATGACTTTTCCGTCGGGGTCATCAACGCAAGGTTTGTCAAGCCCATTGACAAAGATTTGATTGCCGATGCAGCGAAACATGCAGGTAAAATCATCACCGTTGAAGAGCACACATTGTGCGGCGGGTTCGGCAGCGCCGTCTTGGAGGCGTTGAGCGACTTGGGCTTGAACTCTGTGCCTGTCCTGCTCATAGGGATCAAAGACCGTTTCGTTGAGCACGGTAAAGCGAACGAACTGAGAGCGATTTTGAGACTTGATGCCGAAGGCATTTACCAACAAGTTAAAGAGTGGTTGCAAAAAGGGACGGATGAACTTAAACCCGAATTCAGCGAAAAAGTAACTCACCAAACGGTGCATCAATGAACAATTTCTGCGAAGCCAAGTTAACCCCATTCCGCTAACCCTGACCGCCGCTCAGTCGTTTTTTAGACCGAGGTGAAGGGATGTGAAGAACCAACCCAAAGGTTTGCTATACCGCATTTCCGTTGACCCTGAAATTTTTTACGGAAACCCTCTAAAAGACGCCTGCACCTCGGTGCAAACG